>CAZZAQ010000396.1:0-1987 GCA_964652165.1 uncultured Bifidobacterium sp. | reverse complement strand
GTCGTGGAATAGGTTACCTGGGCGGTGGTGATATTGCGAACCGAGCCCACCGCGGAACTCTCATTCGCCGCTATCCGCGAGCGCAGCAGGTTCGCGACGATCGATGAACCCACAGCTCCTGCGCCTGCTTGAGGCTCCTGTCCTTTTGAAGTGTCGGGGCCTCCGGCGTCCTTGTCCTTGCCTATGAGGAGGGCTCCGACGCCCAACACAACTGCCAGCAGCAGGCAGGCGCCCAACACCACAAACATGCGGAAGTCACTGCCCGCCGGAGCCGCCGCCTGCGTTCGGGACGCACCGGTCGCCTGCCCTGGCGTCACGGGCTGGCCGCACGACTTGCAGAAAAGTGTCCCGGCCCGACCGGCGGTGCCGCAACGCGGGCAGAGCAGCCAGCTTCGCGAGTCCTGGTTGCCAACGGCGAGACTGGCTCCGCAACTATCGCAGAAGCTCTGTTCCACATCTACCGCCCTTCCGCAGGACGGACATGCAACCATGGTTCGACCCCCCATCCCTGGAACGGCGGCGCTCCGTGCAGCCGGCTTGCGCGCTAGTTCACCAGATGTTCCTTGCTGCGCGTGACCAGCCAGACTTGTGTGCCGAGCAGCGCGATGGCAGCGATATAAGCAATCCACACGGCGATAGAAAGACCCAATGGCACCGCCTTTTCTACTTCCGCTGCCAAGGCCGGTTGGGTCATTTTCAACCCCAGGGCAGCCAGAACAAGGGGCCCGATGCTCCACATATAGAGACCGTAAGCCCACCGCTTCAGAGCAAGGAAGCCGAAGATTAGCGGAAGCTGAAAGGAAAGTAGAGCCAGGTAGAACAGAGCGTTTAGACCAAGCCAAACGGCTACCCTCTCGATATTAGAACTCCCTCCCATGAGGCCAGCGACGCCGGCGCCCGCGAATGCAGCTCCGCCGCCGGCTACCGCCACCATGAAGTTGCCTGCCCCGACAAAGCAGCCGAAAATCTCGATGACTCCGGCCCAGATGGGCGGCGGGACGCTCATGCCCGGTGCCGCGGCAACAGCCCGAACACGCGCAGTCATCTCGGCACGGATTTCCGAACCCAAGGCAGCCGCGACACCAACCCGGGCACGGCAGGAAGGACAGAACTTTGCGTCCGCATCCAGCGCAGTCGCACATTCAGGGCAGAATTTCGGCATCTTCAACCTCCCATGGGGTCAGTTCTCGGACATTGCGAATCTCCCTCGCATGCCCGGGTCACAACTAAAGAAGAATCCGCCTGACCACTTCCCGGAGGCGGACTGCTTTCTACGTCAAGAAAAAGCCTGGAGGGGACCCGAAAGACGCGGTCAATATATACCCAATTGGGCCAGCGAGTAAAGGAACTGGGGGACAATCTTCAGGGGCGCCGCTGCGTGGTTGGGGAGCACGGCGGGCGGGTCGCCCGCTTCCCCACGGCTTCCACAAAAGCGGGCGAGGGCGCCCGCCTCTACACGATCTACTTCCGGCCTTCGCGCTTTTGGGCGACGACCAGGCCGCGCGGAGTGGGCAGGAGCACGACAGAGATCAGGCCTTCCTGCTCCATGCGCAGGGCGGCTTCGCGCACGGTGGCCAGGTGGGAGCTGGCGTCGTGCATCAGGATGAGGCCGTGGGGACTGATCTGGAGGCGTGGCGCGCGATGCGGTGCTCGGCCTTCTGGGAGCGGAAGCGGCGGCGCACCACCACCAGCAGCACGGCGCCCGCGATCATGAAGCCCAGGCTGGCGATCTGGGCGTTGGTGAAGCCCAGGATAGAGCGCGGGTTGATGCGGATGAACTCCACCAGGAAGCGGGCCAGTCCGGTAAGCAGAAAATATTGCGCCGCGACTTCGCCCACGGGACGCGGCTGGCGCAGCACGCGTCCGCCGGACTTCCAGAGAAGCGCGAAGATACCGACGCCGGCAAGAAACTCGTAGATGGGCGTGGGATGCACGCGCTCGGTGGTGGGCACCAGCCCTTCGGGAAAGCTCATGCCCCAGGGCAGCG
>CAZZAQ010000395.1:0-5143 GCA_964652165.1 uncultured Bifidobacterium sp. | reverse complement strand
GGCGGAGCAGAAAAGGACGGCCATTCAAAAAACCGCCGCCGCGACCAAGGCCGCCGCCGCCGCTCGAGAGGCTGGTTCTGGACTGCTGTTGGCCGATGGAGCCGCCCCCGCCGCCCCCGGCGGTGAGCTGGCCCAACGCGGAGGCGATGTCCTGGACAAGCGCGTATTTGATCGGGATGACGACGTCGATGAATTCCTGGACGGGCACTACGTCGACTTTCTCGAGCATTTCGAGCATGCGCTTGACGTTCTCGGCGTAGTCGCGCAGCACGAGCATGCTGGTGCTGGGAACGGTGATGATGCTCTGCGGCAGCTTGGCGAAGGGCTGGATGATCTGCTGTACCTCGTTCGGCAGGGCGTTCTTCAACTGGACGATATGGGTGACGATCTTCGCCGCTTCGGGAAGCAATTCCCAAGGGAGCCCGTTGAATTGTTCGGCCTCCTGGGCGGCCCCTGCAGCGGGCACGACTTTGATGAACTTGGTTCCTTGGAACGTCGTCGCGATTTGGTTCATCGCTAGCAAGGTGTCCAACATGTTGATGGACTCGCTGCGCGTCAGCGGCGTCTGGTTCTTGACGGTAATCTTTGCAGGCGGAAGCGCGCTGGACTTGAGCAGGGTGCGACCTTGCAGCTCCTGGTAGATGTCGAGGACCTGGTTGAGGTCGGCATCTTGAAACTTGAAGAGGGCGGGCGGAAACAGTTCTTCGGCCCCCGCGGCGGCATTGGTGGCGGCGCGAAGCTGCGCGGGGGTCAGGTTCGTCGAGACGCCGGGCGCCGCAGCAGCCCCAGGTGCGGCGGCCCCTGGAGCAATGGCCCCCGGGCCGGGGGCCGGCGCGGCGGGCACGCCCGGCGCGGTGGCGGGCCGGAACTGGATGCCGCCGGGCCGGTTGGTGTTTGTGCCGGTTGCCGCTGGGGTTCCAGGCAAGGGCAACGCGGGGAAGGCGGGCGGCGCGGCCCGGGGAGCGCCGGGCGCCGGGGGCGTCGCTGGGGCTGTAGCCGGAGCGGTGGGGGTTGTGGGAGTTGCGGTCGTCGCCGGCTGATTGATGGGTCGCGGAAGCGTGCGGCCGGGCAGATTGGTCGCTGCGGCGGCGCGCGCCGCATCGGCAGCGGCCTTTTCGCGGGCGAGGGTCGCGGCGTCCGGCACGGTGGCCGCCGGGGGCGCGGCAGGCGCCTGGGCGGCGGTATGGTTGGCGTTCAGCGCGATGGCTGCGAGCGCCAGGGCGAGGATGAGGCGGATGGTTTTCACGAGGGTTAGTTGTTGGCGGCGCCTTTGCCGGCTTGGGAAACGTGGATGAGTTTGACTTGGTTGTCGCCGACGGGGACGAACCGGAGGTGGTTCAGCGCGGCGAGCGCGTCCAGCGCGTAAACGGCTTCGACGGGGTGGAGTACGCCCGGGTTGCGGATGCTGACGCGGAGGGCGGGCACCGCGGGATCGAGGAGCGGCTCGCGGCCGAGGAGTTTCGCATACGCGGCGAGCAGTTCTTTCGGGAGGGCGCCGTTCAGCTTGAGCGCGCCAGGGGCGATGCTTTCCTTGCTGCTCTTGAGGCGGTCGGTGGCCGGGTTGTATGGGATTATCGGCGGGTCGGGATTGCGCAAGGCCGGCAGGGCGTAGGTGAACTTGGTCCCTTCGGGCGCCATTGTGATGTCGTGGAGATGGAACACTGCCTCCATCAGCCAGATGGCTTCGTCGCGCGTGAGCGCAGTCTGGGATTTGATGCTGATCTTCGCATTTGGCAACTCCGGGCTGGCGAGCAAGGTGCGCCCGGTGAGTTCCTGGTAAACGTCCAAGACTTGCCAACAGTCGGCTTCGCTGAACTTGATGAGGCCGGCCGGAAACAATTCGACCTTGGAGTCGTTCGCCGGAACGGGCGGCTCCTGGATCTGCGCCAGACGCGGGACGTAGGAAAGCGTTGTGGCGAACGCGAACTTGTCGAAACGCGGCGTGACGGCGATGCCCTGATCGCCCAAGGCCTCGGCCAACGCCTCGGCGGCGGCGGCATCCCCGGGCGCACCCTGGCTCGTGGACGTGATCTTCGCGGCGGGCAAGGAATGCGAAGCGATGACCGTGCGGCCGGAAAGCTCCTGGTAAAGATCGAGCACTTGCCACGAGTGAGCGTCCTTGAGTCGGAACGCCGGCGCCAGACCCGTGGCGTCGCCCGCGTCGAAGGACAGTTCCTCGACGTTGCCGGCAACCTTGACGGAAACTTTGGCGGCCTTGGCGTCGATGGAGACCACCTCGACGCTTTCGACTCGATCGCCACGGATGAGGGTCGTCCTCAAGAGAGGGCCGCGCGCAGGCTTGATCTCCAGCAGAACCCGGGTGCGTCCGCCGGCCTGTGCGATGCCGGTGAGCTTAACGGTCGGCTCGGCGGCGACGGCGGCCACGATGGAGAGCATCGCGGACACAAGAGCGACGGCAATGGTTTTCATGGCGTGCGGGAAGTTACTTCTTCGGTGGAGAGGCGGCGGCGTTGGTCGCGGCAGGGCCCGATTTAGCGGCCGGCGCGGTTTTGGGCGCTGGCTTGGCCGCGGGGTTGGTGGCGGGCGCGGTCTTTGGAGTCGTTGGAACGGCTTTGGGCGGGGGCTTGCGCTGGTAGCTTTTGACGAGGGTGACGTTGCCTTGGAGCCTCATGCGGCCGGGAACATCCGGCTGAACCGTGAAGCTTTTGGCACGGATGAGAAATTGCTTGTCGGCGAGCCGGTAGAGGAAATCAATCAGTTCCTTCTCCCCCGCGTTGAAGGTGACATTGACGGAAGCTTCCTCGAAAAAGGCGTTGGTTTTCCCGCTAAACGAACGATTGATGGGACTGATGGAAGGGGCCGTGATGCCGCTGAGCGCGACCTGCGAGTTGACTTCGTCGAAGAGACGGAGCGCAGCGGCCTCGGAGGCGATATCCCCGACATTCGACAACTCCCGAATGAGCTTTTCATAGGAGCCCCTCCTGGCAATCTCCGCTTTATAGTCCGCGATTTGCTTCAAGGTTTTTGCACGTTTGACCTCGAAATCGCCGTACTGGCCAAACATCGGAAAGATGAACCAGATGTTGACCACCACGAACACGGCGATGCCCACGATGACGACGAGGCGCCGCTCGGCCGGAGTCAGCTTGTCGAAGAAATTTTTCATTCGGTGATGTCGCTGCGCTTCAGGACACAGGCCAGAGTCCAATTTAACCCCGCGCCCCCCGGTTTGTTGTCCACGCGCCCGATGGCGACCTTGCTGAAAAGTGGCTGGTCGTTGTATTGCACCTTGAGCAATGCCTCGTTGAAGTCGACGACTTTGCTGCGGTCCGCGGCATCCGCCGAGCCGCGGAACGTCACTTCGCGGCCGCGGTCGAATACCATCGAGTCGAGGGTCAGCTCCGGCGGCATGCTATCGGCGACGGCCTTGTAACACTCCAGCGCCGCGTACTGCAGTTCGAGCGTTTCCTGGAGCACGCGGAGCTTTTCCTTGAGCTGGAGCGTGTTCGTATACTGGATGCTCAGGCCTCGGGCCTCGGTCTGAGTGCTGTCGAATCGGTACGAGGCGACCTGCACGAAGCCGATGTAGATGACGACGCCGAAAATGTAGAGGAGAAGCACGGTGCCCAGCGAACGCATCCAGAGGCGGTCGACGAACTGCTGCTTGTAACGTTTGGCGTAGTCCGGCGGGAGCAGGTTTGTGGTCGCGACCGTCGTGGTGACGCGGCGGGCGGTCAGCGCGGCCAGTGCTTGCGGGGCGGGCGGCGGCACGACCTCGACGGTCGCGTTTGGATCGAAATGCGGCAGCCACGCCGCGGCGGTCGCCTCGTCGGCCACCAGGTGGAAACGCGGTTCAGTGGTGAGCCAGCCCTCCATCTCCCCGGCCCAGGCGGTTTGCGCGATCTGTTCGCGCAACGCGGCGGCGCGAGCTTCGCCGGCCGGGATGTTGAGCAGGGTGAGGTTTTGCAGCACGCCTTCGTACCACCAGGCGACCATGCAGATGCCGGGATGGCCGCCGATGCCGGGGAAGACCCACGCGCCGTTGTCGCGGACCTGCGTCGAGCGCAATTCGTCGAGCAACGGCAGCTCGAGCCGGTCGGCCACGTAGCCCTGCGATTCGAGCTGGCCGAGGAATTCCTCGACGTGGCTGCGGGCGACCATGATGACGACGACGGTCTGTTGTTCGCCGGCGGCGTGCGGATTCAGGTGGTCGCTGGCGCCGCCACGGGCGATGTAAGGAAAGACCTCGTAACTCCAGACGACCTGGTTGACCGGCAGCGACGAAATCTTCTCAAGCTGCAATTCGATCATCGACTGCGTCTCGGCGGCGTCCGCCTTGGGCAATTGGACGACGCGGAGGAACACCTTCTCCGCCGACAGCCACGCAATGTTCAAGCGAGGCTGCAACAGGGAACTCCAGTCCTTGCCGACCAGCTTTTCCGGGAGCGGCTCGCTGGGGAGCTTGGACTCGGACCTGAGCAGGTTGAACTTGTTGCCGCCGGCGCTGAACTGCCAGAGATGCCGGATTTGGGCGCCGGGCTGGAGGACGTTGCAAGAGTGCCAGCGGGCCATTTTATCTCCTCACCAACGTTTCCATGCGGGCATCGTCCACCAGCGACTTGAGATGCTCCTCGGTTTGGGTGACGCGCAACACTTCCTCGATGGTGGTCTGCCGGGCTTTGACTTTTTTCCACCCGTCCATCCGCAAGGTGCGCATGCCGTGTTCGATCGCTTTTTGCGCAATGGTGGACGACGCGGCGCGATTTAGAATCAGTGGACGCAGGGCTTCGTTCAACAGCAGGATTTCGTAGATACCCATCCGGCCCTGGTAACCGAGTTGGCGGCATTCTTCACAGCCGATGCCGTGATAAAATTTCGCCGTGGCGACCTCGTCGGGCGGAAAACCGATCTTCTCCAGATAACTCCGTTCGACTTTCTCCTCTTCCATGCAATGGGGACAAATCGTGCGGACGAGCCGTTGCGCCATGACCGCTTCCACTGAAGACGCCACCAGGAACGGCTCAATGCCCATGTCGATCAACCGCGTGAAGGCGCTCGGCGCGTCGTTCGTGTGCAGCGTGCTGAACACCAGGTGGCCCGTCAGCGCCGCGCGAATGGCGATCTCCGCGGTTTCCAGGTCGCGGATTTCGCCGACCATGATCACGTTCGGGTCCTGGCGCAG
>CAZZAQ010000394.1:0-5148 GCA_964652165.1 uncultured Bifidobacterium sp. | reverse complement strand
CGAACTTCTCGACCGCCTTCATCAGGCCCATGTTGCCCTCCTGGATGAGGTCGAGGAACGACAGGCCGCGGTTGGTGTACTTCTTGGCGATGGAGATGACCAGGCGCAGGTTGGCCTCGACCATTTCGGTCTTGGCCTGGAGCGCCTTGCCGGCGAAATGCTTCAACTGATCGTAGCACCGGAGGTAATCCGCGGCCGGCATGCGCACGAATTCATCGAGAGCCTTGATCTTGCGCTCTTCGCCCTGGACGACCTGCTGCTGGGCGGTGGATTTGCGGTGCGCGTTCCACTCCGCGATGGTTCGCAGGCTGGTCTGGATCTTGTCGTGGATGTTCTCGGCGACGAGGGCCATTTCTTCGATGACCTTCTGTTTGAAGAAAAACTTCGGGAACGAATCCTGCAACTTCTTGTCCAGCTTCTTGAAGTCGTTGTGGACTGTGTCGCGCTTGCCCTTTTGGGGCGCGCCCTGCCAGACGGCATATTTGTCGTCCACCTGCTGATCGAGCGAGCGGACGGTCTTCACCAGCTTGCGGAGGTCCTTGAGATGCTGCTCGCGGTTCTCGATCTTCTTGTCGACGATGACCCGATCGAACCGTTCCTTCGGCGGCTCGGAAATCAGCTTGTCCGCCAGCGCGATGTGCTCCTTGCCCGCGAAGCCGAAGCTGTAAATGATCCGCTTCAGCTCGTGCTCGGCGGTTTCGATGCGTTTGGAGATCTCGACTTCCTGCTCGCGGGTCAGCAGGGGCACCTGGCCCATCTGCTTGAGGTACATGCGCACCGGGTCGTCGAGGATGTCCAGGCGGCTCTTGTCCTCCTCTTCCTCCGGCTCGGGCTGCTTGACGCGGTCGACCTCGGCCTGGTCGACGATGTCGACCTCGAGATTGCGCAGCTTGATGTAAATCTCGTCCAGTTCGTCCGCCGAAACGATGGTGTCGGGCAGGGCGTCGTTGATGTCGTTGTAGGTCAGGTAGCCCTGTTCCTGCGCCAGGCGAAGGAGTTCCTTCACCTTTTCGGTGAGATCGACGCCCGAGGAACTCTTGAACGAGCCAATCGACTGCTGGACCTGCGCCAGTTGGGCTTCCGAGGAAAGCGCCGTGGCGGCGGGCTGGCCATTGCCATGAGCGGAGCCTGCGGGGTGGGCGCCCTTGGCGTGGTTCACGGCGCCGGAAGAAGCGGCGTTTGCTGAGTCTGCGGCGTGCCCCTTGCGGGGCACCGGTTTCTCCGTTTTGCGGGCGGTCTTGTGGGGGGAAGACTTCGCCTTTGCTTTGGCCATATTTCTATTGGATGCGCGGTCGGCTCGTTCGGTTCAAATAGTTCAAAAGAGCCGGGAAATATCGTTACCCAGTGAGTCTCCGTCAAGTGTGGAATCCAGCCTTGTGGAATCCAGCCTTGTGGAATCCAAGAATAATCATGAGCACTCCTTTCAAAAATCAATCCCTAAAGATGTGATGAGGCGGAAATCATCGGGTGTGGGCGTGGCGCCGTCCGATTCGGCTTTGGGACTGGTGATACGGTCCCAGACGAACGACAGGTCGAGTTTCAAGCGTTTGTGGATTTCAAACTCGAGCGTGGTCACGGCGTGGTGCGTGTTGTTGCCGGTTTCCTTGCGGGTGAGTTGGCCGCGGTATTCGACGATGAAATCGAGCCGCTGGGTAAGTTCGATGTCGAACCGCGTGGACAACACCAGCGCCAGCGATTGTGCCGATGAGTCTTCGCCGGGCTGCACGGAATGAAACCAGTTGCGCTGCCAGGCCGGGCCGAGCGTGACGTTCCACTCGGTGCGCGGCGTCTTTATGAAATCGTAGCCGACGCCGCCGCCCAACGTGAGACGGTGTTCAATGTTTTGCAGCGGGTCGCGGAAATACTCGACGTCCGGCAGGCGGGTATAAAGCCGCCGCGAGAGGAAATAGTCGAACTGGCCGATGAACCGGTGATTCTGCTCCGTCTGGACGGAGTTGACTTCGCCGAAGTTGCCCAGGTAATCGAGGCTGAGCCGCGTGGTGGGCGTGCGGCGCTGGAGCATGGCGTGCGCGTTCACATCCGTCTCGCGGGTGTTGCCGGAGCGGAAGCTGACGCCGGCGGAGACCTTGCCCGTCCACTTGTCCAGCTCCCGGTTGCCCGTGGGCGTGATGGCGATGAGGTCGGCGCGCGGGTAGATGTTTGTGGCCGTCGGGGTGATGACTTGAACTTCGTTGGTGGTGACGAACACCGAGCCGTCCACCGGCTTGCGCTTCTCGATCCGCACGCTGTTCAGCCGTGGCGAGCGCACGGTCCGGATGTCTTTCCAATCGAACGTCTGCAGGTCCAACTCCTCGCTGTCGAATTCCAGCTTCTCTTCCTGTAATGACTTGATCCTGCCCTTGAGCCACTCGCCGGACTTGAGTTGAATCCAGTCGAAGCCGTCCTTGCCGGTGGGCGGGAGCGGTTGCCAATCCTCGGCCGCGCACAATTGGCCGGCGAGTGCGGCGGAGAAGACCGGCCAGGCAAGAACCCAGCAACGAAGTCTGGGCCAAAAGGCAGTTCGCATAAGCGGCTCGCTTTGCGGCGGTCACTGCAACCGCGCCGCCAGCTTGTTTAACAACTTTTCGAGAGCCAGCATCATGGGAACAGTTCGCTTCACGGTAGTCCTCATCCGTAGTCAGCCGAGTTCTCAGAACACCATCCCCAGCTTGAACCAGATGGTGTCGCCCTTGAGGCGCTTCTCCACGTTAAGTTCCGGAAGCCACTTCACTTCGGCGGCGAGATCCGTTTTGCCGATCTTCCTGACGAACGAAATCACCGGACCGACGCCGGCCGTGCGCCCCTCGAAACTGCCGAGCGTCGCACCGGAGCCGCTGTCACCGCTGATTTGCTCGTAGAGAAACCCGTTCGCGCCCACGCCGATGATGCCCGCTTTGCCCAGCGGCAGATGCTGCGCGATCGTGCCTTCGAGATGGAACGAAGTTCCCGATTGGTAATCCGTGGCCTCATTCTTGGTGTTGAAGTCGAGCCCCGCAAAAACGCTGACTTCCGTGCCGATCTTCGTGCTCAACCAACTCACCGACACTGCCGGCTCGAACGTCCAGTAATTTCTCCCCGCGTTGGCCAGCTTGCCCACTTCGTAGTCGCCGCTCGGCGCGTAGATGCCAAGGCGCACGTCGTATTTCAGGTCCGGCCCGTTCGTCCAGCCGAGCATGAACGGCATCAGCATGATGTCGCCCAGACCGCTCGTCGTGTCGCGTTTCGTGAACGACGGACCAATCGGCGGCGTCACCGTGCCCTTGACCTCCAGCGAGACAAACGGGATGGCGATGCCCGCGGCGTAATTGCCGCCCAGCAATCGCAACGGCGTCTGGTAAAGCCCAACGATCGTGTCGGCGTAGGCCGTCGCCTCAACGTCCGCCACAATCCGCCCGCCGAAGTCAAATGCACGGCTGGCGCTGGCGCTGCCGTTGTAATAGGTGAACAAGTTGGCGACGACGAAGCTGGGCTTGCCGGGCAACGTGTCAATGAACGATGCCGTCGCTCCAGGCACGTAATGGCCGCCCGCGCCTTCTTCGGCGCGCAGGACCGAAGGCAGAAGACTGACACTGAGAACGAGTGTGACAAGTGGTGCGTGTTTCATTGAAGCTTTCGTGTGTTGGTTGGTTCTGCCGCCGGTCCGAACTCACAGTTTCACCGTCGTGTAAACGGTGACGCCGTTCTGAAACGCTGGGCGGTAATAAATGCCGACATGCGAATAATAGACGACTCCGTTGACGACGGCCTGGCTGGCTCCCGCAGGCAAGGCTGTGACTGTGACTCCAATGGGGGGACTCACCACCACGAAGGCCGTGCCCTGCTGCACGTAATAGGTGCCGTTGAAGTAGTAATAGGTCGTGGGTCCGGCCATGACCGTCAAAGCGCCCGGCGGCACCGCGCCCACGATCGCGCCCACAGGCGCTCCGACGACGGTATAGCCCGATGTCCCCTGCACGTAGTAAACGCCCTCCACGTAGTAGTAACTGGTGCCGCTGACGACGACCACTGTTCTCGTGGGGGGAATGGATGCAACGACGGCACCGACCACGATGGCCGTCCCGACACCGGCCCAAAAACCGCCATGGTGATGGTCCACATCCACATGCACGTAGCCGTGACGGCGAACATTGACGTCCACGTCGCGGTTCACGTTGACGTTCACATCGCGGTTCACGTTCACATTCGCGTCACGGTTGACGTTGACGTTGGCGTCGCGGTTGACGTTGACGTTCTTGCTGGATTTGCGGTTCGCCGACCGCATGTTGTCCGCCGCCAGCAATGTTTGTGTTGACAGCGAGAAACTCACCAGCGCCACCATGGCAATCTGGAACGGCTTGTTTTGTAGAATGTTTTTCATGTTCTTCTCCTGTTCTTGGTTGAGGTTCAGTTCACTTTTTTGCCGGAGCATCTGTCGGAACGCCATCCGATGCGTCTTCGGGCTTCTTGGGATTCACTACGATCTTGCTGGCCCCGTCCGGCGGCACAAAGGTGAAAACCGAATCTGAGATAGGGCTGACCACATCCCAGTCGGAGAAAATCTGGGTCACTTGCGGCGAGCCGGCGATGGTCTTGAAGTTGATGACGATCTTTCGCGGGAGCGGCTTCGGGCCATCGGTTATCCAAATCTGGCAATCCGCGTGGACACCAGTGAACGCGAGATGATTGCAAGCCACGCCCAGCACCGTCACCTTGCCGAGGTCCTCCGCGGTTTCCGTGTTATCCATCATGTTGCGGTAAGGATCGGCCACCAGCACGTCGCCCAGCGGGATCTCGATGCCGAAGCGCTCTTCGACTGCATCAATTGCCTTGTCAATGGTCCCGGGCACTTCCATGACACCGTAGAGGTTCATGTTCCGATCCAGCATCGTCAGCGACTTCTTCTGGTACCAGAACCCGCGGCTGTCGCGGGGTGAGCGCACCTCGATGCGAAGCTGGTCGGGCCGCTGCTCCTGCACTTCCAGCGTCCGGGTGATCTGGAGCTTCTGCCCCGTGGAAAGCACCACGTCTTTCCACACCTCCACCTTGACGCAGAAGCCCTTGGCCTCGGCCAGGTACTTGCAGCACGCGCGGAACATGCGGTCGGCGTCTGGATCAATCGCCGACGCCGCCGTCAGCCTGGGCGCGAACAGGATTACAGCGAGGGCACTG
>CAZZAQ010000393.1:2893-5149 GCA_964652165.1 uncultured Bifidobacterium sp. | reverse complement strand
ATCGTCCACGCCAGGATCCCTCTCTAGTTTCCTCGGGAAAAGGAAGCCCCGCAGCCCGCCTCGGAAGATCCAGAACCCGCAGCCGAGCCCGAGCCCGAAGACGCCCGGTCCTGACTCCGCCGCCGCGTTATGACCCTCGGCATCCTCTCCGACACCCACGGCCTCTTCGACCCGAAACTCCCCGCGCTTTTCAGTGGGGTCGAACACATACTCCACGGCGGCGACGTCGGATCGGGCGAAATCATTGTTCGGTTGGAAAAGATCGCCCCTGTCACGGCCGTGCTCGGCAACAACGACGCCGGGCTGAATCTGCGCGAGACGGAAGTCCTCGGACTCGACGGCCGCAAGTTTCTCCTCCACCACATCGTCGATGTGCGGCGTCCGGCGGATGGCGTCCGGGAGCGCATCGCCCGCGAAGCGCCGGACGTGGTTGTCTTCGGCCACACTCACAGACCGCACGCCGGGCAACTGGGCCGCACGCTCTACTTCAACCCCGGCTACGCTGGCCCCCAGCGCTTCAATCTTATTCGCAGCGTCGCGCTGTTCCACATCGAGGGCGAAGAAGTGCGCTGGGAATTCAAATCGCTCTGAGGCTCGCCAGCGGCGCAGAACCACCAACGTAGGGCAGGCGTCTCGCCTGCCCAGCGCCGAAGGCGCGTTCCTCTTAGCGCTTCGCGGCCAGGGCAGGCGAGACGCCTGCCCTACTTTGTTGCCGCGCCCGATCGGAGTCCCTATTCGGGCTCAAGCGAGAAAGTAAACGGCTACTCTCGAGCCGACGCCGGGTCCTCCGCGGGGACGACCGGGCCGTGATATTTCTCGTAGGTGCGGAGGGCGCGCTCGCCCAGCGCCTGGAGCAGCACGGCATAAGTGACCTGCTGTGCGGCCAACTCGCGTTGGGCGCGCTCGTCGGCGGCCATCGCTTTGTCCGCTCTTAAATTCTTCAACGCCTCGTTGCGCGTGCGCAATACGTCCGCCGCCTGCGCCGCCGCATCGCGGGACAGGCCGTAGCGCTCGGTAATCCGGAAGACGTCGCGGAAGTTTCCGTCAAACCCCTGTTGGAACTGCGCGTAACGCTCGGGGCCCAGCGCCGCTCTCATGGCTTCTTCGCGCTGGCGCCTGACATCGTCGGCCGCGGCTTTTTTTGCGGCGTAGTCGGGATCCTTCGAGTTGAAGCGCTCCGCGGGATCCTTGTACTGCTGGTGGATCCGCGCAATGGCCCGTGCTTCCTCGGGCGTGCCCTCGAAGCCGGTGGAGGCCTGCGCCTCACCGGCGCTGCGCGAGCGGCGGAGCTGGTACTCCTCATGTTCCTCCGGAGTGAGGAGCTTCACGATGGCTTCGGTGTGTAGCTTGAGGATGGCATCGCGCCGGGCGGCCAATTCGGGCGTGTCCTTTGCGCCTTCAGCGGGACGCTGCTTCGCCCGCTCGGCGTCGAAATGCTCATTCAGTTGCTGGAGCGTCGCGCGCTTTTCCTCGGAGAGGAACGCCGTCTGCGCGTCGGACGCTGAATCGTGTCCCGGCCGTTCGGGCGCCTTGCCACCGAGGTACTCGTCGAGCATGCCAAGGGTTTGTTCGGAGAGTTTCTTGATGGCTTCCTTGTACGGCTTGGTCTCGTCGTCCAACTTCCCGCCCCTCGCGGCCACGGACCAGTAGTCGCGCTGGAACGGCTCAACAATCGCGCGACGCCGCGCCAGGAATTGCGTGGTCAGCTCGGCTTTGATGATGTCCCGCACGGTCGCAGGCGGACAGCCAACGGAACGCAGATTCTCCGCGTATTGCCTGAAGTCCTCCGACGCCACGTCGCGCCAGTGGAACGGGGGCGCTTCGTTGGTGAGCGTCACTTCGATACGCGTAAGATTGGTCTTAATGCGGCTGGCGTCCAGCGTGACGCGGGACGAGGCGCTCTTCCCCTCGCTCGCCTGCGACGCAGGGCCGCGTCCAGCGCGCAAAACAAGGATGACGAGCGCGACATTCGCGAACAGTGAAAGGATGGCCAGGAGGCGGAGTTTCATCTCCCCGATCCTTTCGTCGTAAAGGCGGAGCGGCCCCACCCGCGGTCCGCGCGAAAGAAGCCCTTCATGGCCTGCTCGCCGACCACTTGGCGGATGGCCAGCTCGGTTTCGCGCTTGAGCGCCTCGAGCGACGCGTTGCGCTGGGCCGGGTCGAGGCCCTCGATGGCTTTCACTTCGCGCGCCGCTGCTTCAGCGGCACGCCGGATATCGAACGCTTTGATAGCGCTGTCCACCGGCAGCTCCAGCT
>CAZZAQ010000393.1:0-2883 GCA_964652165.1 uncultured Bifidobacterium sp. | reverse complement strand
GGCGAGCTTGCGCGCCGCGCGGGCGAAGTCGCGAAAGTCCTTGTCCATCGAACGCTCGAAAGCCGCGGCGCGCTCCGGACCCAAAAGCTCGTGGATTTCCGGCAGCGACTCGGGCGGCAGCTTGCCAAGCCAATCCTCCAGGTCGCGGTCGTGGCGGTCGTTATCCAACATGTCGCGCAGGGCGAGGTCGACCAGGTCCCGGGACTGCGCGGTGATACCCGCAATGCGGCGCAATTCCTCGCCCGTGAGCGACACGCCGGCCAGCCGGTCGCCGAAGATGAAGCCGTTGGCCACGTCGGACACCCGCAGCAGCATCTCCGTGGCTTCCGCCGGCGACACGGCCTGTTCCATGCCCCGGCGCAACTTAACGACCAACGAATCGAGGCGCGGCTCATCCGTGTCGATTACGATGCCCTTGGTTTCGGCTTTGAACAACTTGGACTCCTCCTCGACCTGCATCGCGGCGTCCATCAAGCGCAACGCCGAATCGTCGGAAAGAAATCCAAGGAGAATGACCACTTCTTCCTCCTGGACATACTCCTTAAACGCCTTGGCAGACCAAGTGACGCCGAGGAGCCGCGCAAGCAGGGCGCGCTTCTCGGTGTCGAGGCGGCGGTGTTCGCGAAGGGTCTCGGCTCGGCGCGCATCGCGCTGGGATTCGGTTTCCCAGAAAACGGAGTTGTTCTCGGCGTCGGAGCGGCGGTCGGCGTAGTGTTCCTCGATTTCGGCCATGAGCATCTGGCGGACGACGTGCCCAGGGCAGCCGACGGCGCGCAGGTTCGCGGCGAACGCCTCGTAGTCGTTGGTGTCGAGCTGCGACCACAGGAAGCCGGGCGCATCGACGCGGTTGGTCACGACTTCGAGGACGTTGGTGCGCTGGATGCGCCAGACGGGGAGGGACTTCGCCTCGGGCGCTGCGAGCGGATTCGAGCCGGATTGGGAAGAAGCGATTGGCGCGGACGCGCGTTGCCACCGTGCAACGGCCCAGCCCGCGAGGACCAGGTTCAGCCCCAGCGAAACGATCAAGATGGACCGGGCGTTCATTTGAGCTTCTTGACGAGCACCTTGGACTTGCGGCCGCTGGCGTCGTACTTCTCGCGCCGGGCTGGCGGCAAATCGTCGGGCGTGCCTTCCTCAAAGCCGCACTTGCTGGTGAAGAAGGTGAATGCCTGCGTGGACAGCGCGATGAGTTCCGCCAGGCCCTGCTCGCGTGCCTTGCTCTCGACGAAGTTGATCAGCTTTCTGCCAATGCCCTGGTTTTCATGTGACGGACTGACGTACAGGAAGCCCAGCTCACCTTTATTCTGCTCGGCGTAAACGTGCAGCGCCACGCAGGCGACAGGGTTCTTGTCGATCTCGACGATGAAGTAGTCGCCCAGGCTTTTTTCCAGCGAGACGCGCGTGCGTTTCACGAGTTCGTCAGTGTCGACGGCTTGCTTGGTCAGGAGCTGGAGGGCGCGGATGTCCTTCTTCATCGCCCGCCGGATCTGCTCGTATTCGCTGGCGTAGATGAGCGTGCCGACCCCTTCGTTGGAAAACACTTCGGCCAGCAGCCCCTCGTCCTCAAGGCCGTTGATGATGTGGACGCGCGGGACGCCGGCGCGGCAGGCCGCCGCGGCGTGAATGGCCTTGGAGAGCATCGCGGGCAGGACTTCGTTCTTGCGCAGCGCGAGGATCTGATCGAGCTCGCCCGCCAGCATCTGACGGATGAGTTGGCCCTGATGAAACAGGCCGTCGCTGGTGGTGATAAAGATGAGCTTGATCGCCCGGAGCGCCTCGGCCACCGAGACGGCGACATGGTCCGAATTGACGCGATAAGTTTTGCCGTCGCCGTCGAAGCCCAGCGGCGGGACGACCGGGAGGATACCCTGGCCAATGAGGCTCTGGAACAGCTCCACGTCCACGCGTTCGACCTTGCCTGTGAACAGATGATCGACCCCGTGCAGGATGCCCATCGGATGGGCGATGATGCCATTGGTCGTGACGGCGCGCAGATCGTTGGCCGACAGGCCCTCGAGAATCTCGTGGGTCAGCCGGTTGGCCGCCGTGAGCGCCAGTTTCAGGGTCTCAGCGTCGGTGACGCCAGCGCCGAACAGGTCGGACGGCTGTACCCCCTGCTCTTCGCCGAGGGCCTTGATCTGCGCCGAGGCGCCGTGAACGATGACGACGCGGATGTTGAGCGAGCGCAGGACCGCGATGTCCAGGAGCAGGTTCGCGAAGTTCTCGCCCGTGACGATGGCGCCGTCGATCGCGAGGACGAAGACTTTTTCGCGGAAGCGGGGAATGTACCGCAGGATGCCCCGCAGGTCGGTGGGTTTCATCGCAAAGGCTCAACGGGCCCGAGGCGGGCCGTCGCGGTGACCGTCCCTAAGGTAATGAGCACTTGGATGCGCACTACCAGGGCGGCCGTCTTCGTGGCCATTTCCAGGGCCCTCTGCAGGATGGGCTCGGCTTCGTTGCTCAGCGCGTTGAACCAATGGGCCCTGCCCACCTCATGGTGAAGATCGGCCAGGCCCGGACTGTCTGGCGCGCCTTCCAGTGCTCCGAGGCCTTCCAGACCAAGTGTCAGGCCGCGTGGCCAATCGCCGGCCTCCCAGGCGGCGCGGCTCGCCCGCGCGTAGTAACGGGCCATCGACTCCTGTGCTCCGAGCGCACGGTACAACTCAATCCCCTCGAGCCATTTATCAATGGCGAGCCCGAACTTCCCCAGGCGCGACAGGACCAACGCGAGCTCTCCGAGCAGCCGGGCCCGCTCCGGCTGATCCTCGACCAGGTCGAGCGCTGCCAGGAAGTGCCTCTCCGCTTCCGGATTGGCATAGGCCTTCGCTGCGCGCTCCCCAGCCTTAAGGTAATACTCCAATGAGAGCGCTTCTTCGCCGGCCT
>CAZZAQ010000392.1:0-5157 GCA_964652165.1 uncultured Bifidobacterium sp. | reverse complement strand
GGCGCTTGAGGGAGCCGGTTCGGCGCGTTCGGACTGGCAGATCGCCCCGCCGGGCTGTGCTGCTTCCTCCCGGCTTTTCCCGGATATTCTCGCATGATTTTTTCCCGCGTCAGCGCCGGATCAGTATTCGTAAGTGGTTGATAATCAACGACCGGACTTTTGGCCCTCCGGGTGTTGGAAGTGTTGAGTTCGCCGGGCAACAGGAAGTGAGGCATTCTGACATAGTGGTTTCGAGTCGAGTGAGGCGATTGGCGCCCAAGTCGCGCGGGCTGGTGCTGCGGAAGCTCAGTGGAGTCTGACGCTATTTGCCGGGGTTCTTGGAAGTCGCCCAAATGCCGACGCGCTTGGCCCTCGCTTCGCTTTCGAGCTGCCGCAATTTCTCCATGTGGTCTTTGGCCTTCGTGCCGTCGGGCAGAATTGCGACGGTTCCTTTCGCCCGCGCCAGTCCTCGGCTGACGAGCATTTCTGTCAGGTCTTGCCCGCCGATTTCAATCTGCGCGTAGTAGCGCGGCAGGCGGCTCCGCCCCATTGCGTTCTGCCAGCGCGTGGTCACGGTGAACGGCCGCTTCAACCATTCTGCGGTGAACTTCTTTGCCGCTTCGCCCGCCTTGCGGTTCTCGTCCTCCGTCACGCCGAAGTATTGGCACTGCTCTTTGATACGGTCTTTCAAGCTCTCGTCGGTCTCCGGCGCGTCCGCGAAGTAGAGGCGGAAGATGAATTCCCGTTGGCCGTATTTGATGTGGAAGCTGTCGCCGTCGCTGGCTTCCTCGGTCATGTAGCGGCATCCGCTCAATGTTACCCACTTGGCCGGCGGCTTCATCGTGGATTCGGCGGCGTCTGGCCGGCAGACGGCAACAAGCATGAGCAATGCGAATGCGACCCGTCCTATCCAGTGGAAACTCTCGTGTTGTGTCGTTACTGCCTTCACAAGTCGGCAGTTTGGCAACACCGCCCGGCGTTGCAAGGCGCGAGGACGCCTGAAAAAAAGCGCGGCCCCCTTGGGGATGGAGAGGCCAAGCAACCGGGGTGGGCGGGGGTTCAAATCCCCCTCTCTCAGCCAATCCCGGCCCACTCGCCCAGGCCCGAAAAGCTATGGTGGATTTCGTCAACGAGTTGGGTATGTTCACGGAGACAGCATTCGAGATAGAAGCCGCCTGCCGGCTCCGTAGTGTTCCTGACGACAATCCTCGTGACACTGCGAGCAACGCGCAAGAACCTCCCGAGCGCGGATCGTGATGGATTCTGTAAACTGGACGCTGACTGAACCTGGTTATGCCCGCCCGCCCCAAATTTCCGAAGCGCGCGACCTCACTGAGCCATCGGCCTGCCAATGACGAATCCGCCTCCCGGAAACAGCACCGCGCCGATGTTGCTCCAGTTGGGCGCCCGCGAGCGATCTCACCGCCGGACGCCGACGGCCTGGACGAACCGCGCCTCCTTCAGACCCTCATGGCCGTGAAAGCCGGCGATTTCTCCGTCCGCCTGCCCGTCGATCGCACCGGCATGGAAGGAAAGATCTGTGACGCGCTCAACGAAATCATCAGCCTGAATCAACGTCAGGCCCGCGAACTGGAGCGCTTGAGCGAGGTCGTCGGACGCCAGGGCAAGCTGCGTCAGCGCGCCACCTTGCCAAGCGCCTCGGGGGAATGGGCCGCCAGCATGGAGGCCGTCAATGCCCTCATCACTCATCTTGTCCAGCCCTGGGCCGACGTGGACCGAGTCATCAGCGCCGTGGCCAACGGCGACCTGTCACAGTCGATGGCCCTTGAGACGGAAGGCCGCGCCCTCACCGGCGAGTTCCAGCGCACCGCCAAAACGGTCAACACGATGGTCGGCCAGCTCGGCACGTTCCTTTCCGAGGTCACCCGCGTCGCCCGCGAGGTCGGCACCGAAGGCAAGCTCGGCGGGCAAGCGCATGTCAAAGGCGTGGCCGGCGCCTGGAAAGACCTCACCGAAAGCGTCAATCGCCTGGCTGCCAACCTCACCGGCCTGGTCCGCGCCATCGCCGAGGTCTCCACCGCCGTCACCAAAGGCGACCTCTCCCGCACCATCGCCGTGGAGGCCGCGGGCGAAGTCGCCGCCCTCAAGGACAACATCAACGACATCCTCGACCTTTCCAAGATCGAGTCCGGAACCGTCATGCTCGAAGTCGGCAACGTGCCGCTGGCCGGCATCCGCGATGATATCGAACGGGCCTTTCGCCCCGTGGCCGAGGGCCGCCGGCTGGCGTTCGATGTCGCGATGGAGGACGACCTGCCGCCGACCCTGGGCACCGATGCAAAACGCCTCCAGCAGGTGCTCAAGAACCTGCTGTCCAATGCGATGAAATTCACCGAACGCGGCTCGGTTTCGCTGCGCATCGGTCGCGCCACCGGCGGCTGGGGCGCGGGCCATGCGCTACTCGAACGCGCCAGCCACGTCCTTGCCTTTACCGTCACCGACACCGGCATCGGCATTCCGCCGGCCAAGCAGAAGATCGTCTTCGAAGCCTTCCAGCAGGCCGATGCCTCGACCAGCCGCCGCTACGGCGGCACCGGTCTGGGCCTGGCCATCAGCCGCGAAATTGCTTCGATGCTCGGCGGCTCGCTCCAACTGGTCTGCAGCACGCCCGGCGAAGGCTCCACCTTCACTCTCTTCGTGCCCCAGCCCTACGTGCCGCGCGCCGCCCGGCAAGCCGAGGGACGGCTCATCCGGACCGGCGCCGAGCCCGCCCGATTCCCGGCCGGCGACGAACTGTTGACGGCCAAAGCGGCCGTAACCGCCGTCATGGAAACTGCCTTCTTCATGCCCGCTGGCATCATCGACGACCGCGACCAACTCCAGCCCGGCGACCGACGCCTGTTGATTGTGGACGACGACGTCCGCAACATCTTCGCGATGACCAGCCTGTTGGAGCGCCAGAAGCTCCAGCAGCAGCTCGACGAGACGCAACGACTCAACAGCGAACTGGCCGCGGCCAATCGGGAATTGGAAACGTTCAGCTACTCCGTCGCCCACGACCTGCGCGCGCCCCTGCGGCACATTGCCGGCCACGCCAGTCTGTTGCTCCAAAGTTCGGCGCTCACGCAAAACAGCGACGATCGGCGCGCGCTCGACCGAATCTCCGCCGCCGCCGTCAAGCTCGGACAACTGATTGATGGACTCCTGGAGTTCTCCCGCGTCAGCCGCGCCCAACTCCGCGCGGCCGCCGTGCCGCTCGACCGGCTTGTGCACGACGTCCAACACGACCTGGAACCGGAATCCCATGACCGCGCCGTCGTGTGGAAGATCGCCCCGCTGCCCGAGGTGCAGGGAGACCGCGTGATGCTCCGGCAGGTCTTCGCCAATCTTCTCGGCAATGCCCTCAAGTACTCCCGGGGCCGCAACCCGGCCATCATCGAAGTGGATTGCCAGCAAACCCCGCGCGAAACCGTGGTGGCCGTCCACGACAACGGCGCCGGATTCGACATGAGGTATGCGGACAAGCTCTTCGGCGTCTTCCAGCGGCTGCATCGCGAGGAGGAATTTGAAGGCACCGGCATCGGCCTGGCGAGCGTCCAGCGCATCATCCAGCGCCACGGAGGCCGCACCTGGGCCGAGGGCAAGGTGGACCAAGGGGCCACCTTCTACTTCTCCCTGCCGGCATCGCCGAACTGAAGTTTGCAAACAAGCCACACCGCATGAACGACTGCGACGGCTGTTGGCAATGCGTGGCAGGCTACATTCAGATTTGCGCTCCAGTGTATCCTATTGACTCCTGAGCAATTCTCACCCATGAGCCTCACGCCGCCGGCTTGCTTCAACTTCACGCGTGATGTCATGGAACGTTGGGCGCGCGAGCGGCCCGAAGGGCTGGCGCTTTGGTGCGTGGAGGAGAATGGCCGAAATGAACAAAAGCTCTCCTTCCGCCTGCTCGCTGAAAACGCCCGCCGGGCCGCCGCGTTCTTCCATGCGGTCGGCCTTCGGCGCGGCGACCGTGTGCTCGTCATTCTGCCGCGTGTGCCACAATGGTGGATCGCGCTGCTGGGTCTGACCCGCCTGGGCACGGTGCCCATCCCCGGCACGCCGCTCCTTACGGCGAAGGACATCCGATACCGGGTCGAGACTGCGGACGTGCGCGCCATCCTGACCGATTCCGAAGGCGCAACCAAAATGGACGGTTTCGACGGCGTGCGCCTGCTTGTGGGAGAAGAACGACCCGGCTGGACGAGTTTCGACGCCGGCTTGCGCGAGGCCCCGCCTGATTTCGATTGCGAGCCGACCCGCAGCGATGAGCCGGGGATTATTTACTTCACCAGCGGCACAACCGGTCCGCCCAAGATGGTGCTCCACACACAAGCCAGTTACGGGCTGGGCCACCGCCTTACCGGCGAACTCTGGCTCGACCTCAAGCCGGGCGACGTCCACTGGTGCCTCACGGACACCGGTTGGGCCAAGGCGGCGTGGTCCTGTCTGTTCGGTCCCTGGCAAATGGGCGCCTGCGTGTTCGCGGTGGACGCGCGGGGCAAGTTCGACTCCGCGGCAGCATTGCGCACGCTCGCCCGCTACCCCATCACGACCTGGTGCGCGCCCCCAACGGCGCTGCGCTTGATCGTGCGCGAAGATCTGTCGGCCTGCCGCTTTCCGGCGTTGCGGCACTGCGTCAGCGCGGGCGAACCGTTGAATCCGGAAGTCCTCGCCGCGTGGAAGGCGGCGACAGGCCTCACGATCTATGAGGGCTACGGCCAGACGGAGACCGTCGTGCTCGTCGGCAACTTCCCATCGCGCGGCGACGAAGTGCGGCCAGGCTCGATGGGCAAACCGACCCCGGGCTTCACGGTGGCGTTGCTCGACGATGACTTGAACGAATTGCCCGCCGGCCAGGAAGGCGAGGTGGCCGTGCGCGTCAAGCCTCAGCGGCCGCTCGGCTTGTTCCAGGAATACTGGCGTAATCCGGCCGAAAACGCCGCCCGTTTCCGGGGGGACTGGTACCTCACCGGCGACCGCGCGCTGCGGGACAAGGACGGGTTCTTCTGGTTCGTCGGCCGCGGCGATGACGTGATCAAGAGTTCCAGCTATCGCATCGGGCCGTTCGAGGTCGAGAGCGCGCTGCTCGAGCACCCGGCCGTGCTGGAGGCGGCCGTCGTGGGCAAGCCCGATGGGATGCGCGGCCAGAGAGTGAAAGCGGTCGTGGTGGTG
>CAZZAQ010000391.1:0-5199 GCA_964652165.1 uncultured Bifidobacterium sp. | reverse complement strand
ACACTCGTCCTCGGCATCGACAGCGGCACACAGTCCACCAAGGCCCTCGTCATCGACGCGCGCAGCGGCGCGGTCCTCGGCGCGGGCGCGCAGGCATACGGCCTCCTTCCGAACCTCCCGGCTGGCGCAAAGGAACAGCATCCGCACACATTGCGGGACGCGACGGCGAAAGCCGCTAAGGCCGCCCTCCGGCAAGCGAAAGCCAGCGCCGCCGAGGTGAAAGCCCTCGGCGTTAGCGGACAGCAGCACGGGTTCGTGCCACTCGACGCCAAAGGTGAAGTCATCCGTCCCGCCAAACTCTGGTGCGACACCTCGACCTCCGCCGAGTGCGACGAAATCACGCAGGCGCTCGGCGGCCCCGCCGCGACTCTCAAGACACTTGGCAACTCGGTGCTCCCCGGTTTCACCGCTTCGAAAATTCTCTGGCTCAAGAAGCATGAGCCGAAGAATTTCAAGCGCCTCGCCACGGTGCTGCTGCCGCACGACTATCTGAACTGGTGGCTGACCGGCCGCGCGGTGATGGAATACGGCGACGCCAGCGGCACGGCCTTGCTCGACGTGCGCCGCCGTCAGTGGAGCAGCGCGGCGCTCCGGGCCATCGACGCGGATCTTGCCGAAAAGCTTCCTCCGCTGATCTCCAGCGACCAGCCGGCCGGCACGCTCCAGCCCGCAACGGCCAGGACGCTGGGGCTGGGCACGCACACCATGGTAAGCGCCGGTGGCGGCGACAATATGATGGGCGCCATCGGCACCGGCAACACGCGCCCCGGCATCGTCACCGCCAGCTTCGGCACTAGCGGCACCATTTACGCCTGCGCGGACAAGCCCGTGGTCGATCCGCGGGGCGAGATCGCCGCGTTCTGCGACAGCACGAACCGCTGGCTCCCGCTGCTGTGCACGATGAACGTCACCGTGGCCACTGAGATGATGAGGCAGGACTTCGGCTATACGCACGAGCGGTTCGAAAAGCGGGCTGCGTCCGTCCCGCCCGGCGCGCGCGGGCTGCTGCTCGTGCCGTACCTCGAAGGCGAACGCACCCCAAACGTGCCGGACGGCACCGGCGTCATGCTCGGCATCACACCGCGCACGTTTACCGCCAGCCACTACGCCCGCGCCGCGATGGAAGGCGTAACATTGGGGATGAATTACGGCTTGCGCCGCCTCGCGCAACTCGGGGTCAAGGCGACTCAGATTCGCGCGACCGGCGGCGGCGCCCGGTCCAGGCTTTGGCGGCAAATCATGGCCGACGTGTTCAACGCCGAGGTCGTGACCCTCCAGGTCGGCGAGGGCGCGGCTTACGGCGCGGCGTTGCAGGCGCTCTGGTGCTGGCGCCGGGAGAAGGGCGAGAAGGTGGGCATCAGCGACATCACGGACGCCTTCGTGAAGCTGAACAAGTCCGAGACGGCGCGTCCGAACAAGGCCAGCGTCGAAGTGTACCGCGAATTGCAAGCGCTCCAGGACGACATGTCGCTTGCGCTGCGCCAGGTTTTTGGGAAGCACCGGAAGTTTGTGCTGGGTTCCTCGAAGTTTTAATTGGATTTCGTCGCCTACAAGCGCCAGGCCCAAAGCACCAGACAATTGAGTTTGAAATTCTCCATTCGTCTGCTCCAATTCGCCTGCCATTCCCGATACCCTGCTTCCATCCCGGAATGGGCAGACGAATTTGGGCAGGCGAATTGACGAAGCAGCCGTTGCGCTGAATGAACTCCGACGGCGCGCGCATTGACAGGGGAATGGGGACAGGGGAATGCGTTCCATTCCCCTGTCCCCATTCCCCTGACAGCTCCGAAGTGCCTTCCGCAAGAGTTTCAGTTCCTTGCGGGTTGAGGTTTGAGCTTCTGCTCCTCGTTTCCCGCTGAAAACGTCGAAGAACCTGCTGCTTCGGGGCAGTTGACCGTGCACCTATATCGTATAACCTGTCCTGGTATGGCAGCAGCAGCACTCCAGGCGAAACGAAAGATTTGGACGGATGAAGAGTTGGAAGCCCTCCCCAGGGACGGGTACAAGCGCGAGTTGCTCGATGGAGAAATCATCATGAGTCCAGTCCACGCCAATCATGGCCTCGTCTCCATGCGCATGGCGGTTTTGCTGGGCAACTTCATCCAGCACCACAAACTCGGCGAGGTTTTCAATTCCAGCACCGGCTTCCGCCTTTCCGAGAAGCTTCTCCTCAGTCCCGATATCGCCTTCGTCAGCAAGGCGACGTTGCGCAAAATCCTCGTCGCCCCGGACAAGTTTCTTCAAGGGGCGCCCGACCTGGTGGTGGAAGTCCTGTCGCCCAGCGACCGCCTGGTGCAAATCCACCGCAAGCTGGACCGCTACTTCGAGCATGGCACGCGCCTGGCGTGGCTCGTCAACTGGCGCAAGCAGCAGGTGCACATTTACGCGCCCGACTCCATCGAGTCGTTCACACGGCCGAACGACACCCTTACCGGCGGCGCCGTCCTGCCCGGCTTCAAATGCAAGTTGAGCCGGATTTTCAAAGCAGTTGAGAGGAGTTTGTGTTGAGAGTTGAGAGAGGTGAACTGGATGCACGCTGAGGGTTTCCCTCAACTCTCAACACAAAATCCTCTCAACTCCTCTATGAGTTTTGTCGCAAAGTTTTCCGAACTGCCCATTCCGGCGCTGCTGGAGCTCTCACGGCGCACGGACGTTGCATCGGCCCGCGCGGCTGTGGGCAGGCCCGATCCGTCCCTGGCCGACTTCGCCGCGCTCCTGTCGCCCGGCGCGGGAGAACTCCTCGAAACGCTCTGCCGCCGTTCCCAGGCGCTCACGAAACAGCGCTTTGGCAACGTCATCCGGCTGTTCGCGCCGGTCTATCTTTCCAACGAGTGCATCAACAACTGCCGCTACTGCGGCTTCTCGCGCGACAATCCCATCCTTCGCGTCACGCTCTCGGTGGATGAAGTCGTGCGGGAGTCCCGCGCGCTCAGGGAGCAGGGTTTCCGCAACCTGCTGCTCGTGGCGGGCGAGCATCCGAAGTTCGTTTCCGGCGCCTACCTCGAAGAGTGCGTCCGCGCGTTGCACGTGGAGGTGCCGGCCGTCTCGCTGGAAGTCGGCCCGATGGAGACCGCGGGCTACCGGCCGCTGGTGGAAGCGGGCGCGGAGGGACTCGTCGTTTACCAGGAGACCTATGACCGCGCGGTCTACGCCGCGATGCACACCGCCGGTCCGAAGCGCAACTTCGACTGGCGCCTCGAAACGCCCGAGCGCGCCTACGCGGCCGGCTTCCGGCGGCTGGGCATCGGCGCGCTGCTCGGGCTGGCGGACTGGCGCCTGGAGGCCCTTTGCGTGGCGGCCCACGCGGCGCATTTGCTGAAAACCTGCTGGAAGGCGCAGATCACGATCTCCCTGCCGCGCTTGCGTCCGTGCGCAGGCGAGTTCCAGCCGCTGACCCATTTGAGCGACCGCGAACTGGTTCAGCTTGTCTGCGCCTTCCGGCTTTTCCTGCCGGACGTGGGGCTGGTCCTCTCGACGCGCGAGCCGGCGAAGCTGCGCGACGGCCTCATTCCGCTCGGCATCACGCTCATGAGCGCCGGCAGCCACACCGAGCCGGGCGGTTACACGGGCGCGGGCCGCGAAAAAATCCACAAGACCGAGCGCGGCCGCATCGTGGAACTGGCCTCCGGTTCGAGCGAATGGGCGCTGCCGCCCGAGCGGGCGACCAACGCGACCGGCCAGTTCGACATCGCCGACGGGCGTTCGCCCGGCGAGATTGCGACGCTCATCCGACGCCTTGGTTACGAGCCGGTGTGGAAAGACTGGGACGCGGCGCTGGCCGGCTGAAGCCTGAGGGCGGTGGCTGGCGACAGTCATTGAGTCTGCGAACAGGGGAAATTCAAAATTCAAAATGGGCGCCATCGCGGGGCGCAAATCAGGTTTTGAACGAACGCATGCCTGCCTGCCGCGCCGGCGCAGGCAGGCCAATCCCAAAGGGATTGCGTCCCAAAGCCCAGGGTTGCGAGGAACGAGCTACCTTAGGACAAGCGTCAGAACAGGAAAACCCCAAAGGGGTTTCGTCTCGGGTGAACACAGGGCGCGTAGCCGCAACCCCGTTGGGGTTGTTGTCTTTTGCGACTTACACCCAGGGTAGCTCGTTCCTCGCAACCCTGGGCTTCGTTGCGGAATCCCGTTGGGATTCATGGAGAAGACGCCCTTCAAATGCTGATTTGCGTCCGCCAACGCAAGCAGGCCGCCTTTGGGTTTGCCAAAACCGGCGCGGGATGATGCAGTGGCCGGGATGAACAAGGCTCAGGCCGCCGCGCCAGTCGACACCGGCAGAAACCAGCAGTCCGTCCGATTCAGTTAACCTCCTGTAGGGCGGCACTACACCAATCACCCTATGAACATCTGGCATTACGAATTGACGAACGATCGGAGCGCGGCAATTCGCCTCGCACTTCGTTTGTTCGTGTTTCTACTCAGCTTCGCTTTCATATGGCTTCTCCTTCAGCCACCGAGAGTGACCATTTACCTGCTTGCAGGCGCGGTTTTTTACCTTTCGCTTGTTGGCTTCGTACTCGATCACTGGAAGTTGAGCCGCCCGGAGACATCGATGCTTAGGTTTCAGTGGGTGGCCACTCTGGCGATGTTACCGATTCTAGTGGGCTTTCCAGTTATGATCTTTATATTCCGATGACCGTGCCGCCAATACCGCGCCAACAGCCGCCCCGCTTCTTCGTTGCGGAGCGAGGCGGGCGGCATCCTGCGAAACGCAACCAGCAATGAAGGGAGCCATGTCATGAGCGAACAACCACCACCCTTACCGCCGCCGGGAGCGCCGCCGGAGCCAGCCGCACCGACGAGTGTCGCGCCGGCCACGAGAGGAACCGACGCCCAGTACAACGCCATGGCCGACAAGATCGGCCTGGTTCCGAACCTGCGCAAGAAAGACAACCTCTATCAAGGCATCTGCGTGCTGGCGTTCGCCGTCAGCGGAATGACGGCGGGCTGGTTCTGGGACGGTGCGGCCATCCGGGAGGTTCTCGGAGATACCTGGACGTTGCGGATGATCGTCGGAGCGCTCGCGGGCCTCGTGGCCGGCACCTTGATCAGCGGCTTGTTCCTTCTGGTGCGGGGACTCCTGCGCAAGACCTGAGCGGACCGATGACGCCGCCCCATCAGAATCCGGTCCCCGCGCGCATCAGGACAAGAGGCTTGTGGGAGACGTTGCGCCCATGTTCAGAGGGCGCATCTTGA
>CAZZAQ010000390.1:2957-5200 GCA_964652165.1 uncultured Bifidobacterium sp. | reverse complement strand
GCTAATGAGAGGAAGAGCGCTGCAAGAAACTGGGATGCGTCCGCGACGCGAGCCGATCCGCATGCTAATGAACACTGAACACTGATTACTGATAACTGATTACTTTGCACTCTCCCAAGTCCGGAGCGAGCGCCTAAAACGCGGATATCCAACGCCGCTGGCTCCTACCTCGCTTCACCGGGTGGACGCAACACAGGCTGAGTGTCCTGCAGCTTCGGTTCGACCAGGTGCAGCGCGTCGGCGCGGGGGACGCGGGTGAAGTTGGTAGAAGGGAGAGCCTTGGCAAGGGCGTTGGTTGGCCGGGCTGGAATCGGGACCGCGACCGGCGCGTTTGTTGTGGCGGGCGCGTTGGTGCGGGTAATCACAATGGCGGTCGGCGGCGCGGCTGATGGCGCGTTGGTCGCCGCCACGCCCGCGCCCGTCGCGGTCGCCGCCTTTTTTCCTTCGATGCGGTCGGCGGCGGCACGAAGCCACTTGGCGGCCTCCTGCGGATTTTTCGCAGTTCCACGCCCGGCCATGAGTAGCGAGGCCAGAGAGAGCTGCGCGGTCACGTCGTCCTGTGCCGCGGCTTTGCGGTACCAAATTACGGCGTTGGTGAAATCGTCGGACGCGATGCAGAAATCGGCCAGCCGCGTCTGGGCCTTCACGTTGCCCGCTTCGGCCTTGGCACGAAGGGCGTTGAGGTCCGGCTGAACGTCATCCTCATCATCCTGCGCCGCGAAGGCGGGCCACGCGAGACACGCCGCGCCAAGGGCGCCGAGCAGCAGTGGCCCGGCGGCTGTCGTGACGGCGCGTCGGAAACGGTGAAGGTTCGGTCGTGCCATAGCTGTTTTATCGGAGCCTCGCGGAGCGGGATTAGCGTTCGAAGGCCGCTTTACGCGAAACATCGCATCCTGTTTGCTCCAAGCCCGGCAGTCTGGCAACTCGAAATCGACGGATTGAGTGCGATCGCGCCTGCATCCGGGCATGAGGGGGGCTGATTTCGGGCCGATGGAGTAATGGAGTGATGGAGTAGTGGAGTGATGGAGTAGTGGAGTGATGGAGTAATGGAGTAATGGAATGATCGGGACCCCAACACTCCAGCACTCCAGCACTCCAGCACTCCAGCACTCCAACACTCCAACACTCCAACACTCCAGCACTCCAGCACTCCATCTCTCCCGGGCCTTGGTCGCGCTTGCAGATTACGCTACAGTCAGCGCATGTCCAAACCGACGGACCGGCCAATCGCGCCCGATCAACTCGTCCGCCTGGCGCTCGATGTCCTCCGGGCCGACCGTTTTCCGTATCTCGCCACGATGGACGGCGACCAGCCACGGCTCCGCCCTGTGTCACCCGTGCGCGTGGAACATTTCACCGTCTACGTGGCCAACTTGCGCGCCTACCACAAGACCGGCGAGATTGCCGCCAATCCGAAAGTGGAACTCTGCTATTTGGATGACGGGCATAACCAGGTGCGCCTCACCGGCGTGGCCGAAGTGCTGGCCGATCCGGCGCTGCTGCAGGAGATTTGGGAGGCCAATCCGTTGCTGCGCCAGTATCTCGGCACGATCGACAACCCGCAACTGATCGTCTACCGCATCCGGCCGACGCGCGTTCGATACATGCAGGAGTGGGCCCTCGAATACTACGAGGTGCCGCTTCAGTACTTATCCGCCACGGCGTCGTAGGAAAACTTGTAGCCGCAGTACGTCGCCACGGCGTAGAAGAACAAATCGTACGGTCCGAGGATGTCCGTCATCCATTCGCCCCAGTCTCCGACGCTGCTCAGGTAGTCCAGGATCGACAAGTCTTCACTCGCCGCCAGCACGAACGCCCACGCCAGATGATACGCGCCTACGCAGGCAACCAGCGCGCAAAATGCGCCAATCAATCCGAAGCGCATGTCATTGCCCCGCCCGAACCGTTTCACGACCCACGCCACGGCGAACCCGATGCCCACGGACATCGACTTGTGCCAGAAGTGCGTGATCGCCGCAAAGCCGCCTGCGATCACGATGCACAGGGACGCAGCCGCCAACCCGCCCAGAACCGCCTGGGGAATGCTTTCCTCCCTGTCGTCTTCGCGTTGCTGCGCGTCGAGGCTGGCGGCGATGTCGGATTCGCCTTCGGACAGAATCTCCGCGGGCTGAGCAGGGGCTGCGTACGCGGTGGCCGGCGGGGCAGGGGGCGCGTCCGGTAGCGGGTCCGGTACGGCGGGATTGTAGGGCAGTTCGCCCTGCATCCGAAGTTTGTTTCGAAAA
>CAZZAQ010000390.1:0-2882 GCA_964652165.1 uncultured Bifidobacterium sp. | reverse complement strand
TAGCTCGCATGGAACGCCCACAGCCCGTAGCCGCCGACGTAAGGAGGCGGACTCCTATACGCGTTGGATCCATCCGCCTCCTCACGTTGGCGGCTACAGCGCGTAGGAAATATCCGGGTTAAGCCGCGCCTGGGCAGGAAGGAGTGACTTGCGAGGGCCGATCAGTGCGAATGGGGCTTGCCCGTGCCGCACAGTCCGCACGATTTGGGTTGGCCCGTGCAGACCGGTTCCGCAGCCGCGCCGCCGGTTACGGTGGACGCGAACGAGGAAAGCTGCTTCGTCAGCTTCGTCGAACCGCACTTCGGGCACTGAGCGCTCTTCCACTTGGTCGAACGAACGAGGATTTCGGAATCCGCGCCGCACTTGCCGCAATGAAACTCGTAGAGAGGCATGACGTTACTCTTTGGCCTTCATCCCCCGCAAATGCTCGTCGAACCAGTCGGCGATGGCCTTCTGGTCCGGCGCCACGTCCTTCCATCCGTGCCCGGCGCCCGGCCTGGTGATGAGTTTGGCGGCGGCGCCGGCTTCCTCGGCGCGCTTCACGAAGGATTCGGCCTGCTGGATGGGCACCAAAGTGTCCGCGTCCCCGTGGATAATCAGCGTCGGGGGCAGCTTGGCCGTGATGAAGTTGATCGGTGAAATCTCTTTCCCGAGTTTCTGGCGCCCTTCCTCGGTATCCGACTGCGTTCCGAACGCCGGCTTGAAATCCTTTAATATTCCCACGCCCACGGCATCCTCGCCGGGCTTGCCGTAATTGAGGAAATCCGTCGGCGGAAAAAAGCACGCCACGGCCTGCACCGCGCTGCTCTCGCGGTCGATGGGATCTTTCGCGTCCGGTTTGCCCGGAGCGCCTTGCGTGCCCATCGTGAGGGAGAGGTGCCCGCCCGCGCTGCCGCCGGAGATGCCGAACTTTTCCGGGTCCACGCCCCAGCGCCGGGCATGATACCGCACGTAACGCACTGCGCGATGGATGTCCTGGGTGATTTCCGGGATCTGGTATTTGGGCTGCGAGCCGTGCACGACGGCGAATACCGTGTAGCCCCGCTCCAGCAGTTGGTAATACATTTTTGCGTTGATAGCCTCATGGCTGGAGAAAAATCCGCCGCTGACCATGAAGAACACCGCTGCGCCGTTCTTCTTCTCCGGCTCGAACACATCGAGCGTCAGCGCGATGCCCGGGCGTCTGCCATAGAGCACGTCTTCCGTCCGCTTGTAGCCCACCAGGGAGTCGGCAGCGGGTGCGAGCCAAACGGACGCGAGTAGGAGAAGTGCCGCAATGAATCGTGAATTCATGCGTTAAGTCTAGGGAAAGCCGTACGAGGGGCAAGCACGGAAGGATCGGCTGGTGAAATCCGGGCGCCTCTTTTTCCAACTCGCAGAGGGACGTTCGGGGCTGTTGACCCGGTCCACTCGGCCGGTCGGTCCGGCTCAGTTCTGGCGGCCAATGCTCCCTTCTCAGCGCGCCGCATAGCGCCGCAAGTACTTCACCGCCACGGTCAAATCCTTGGGCCATGGCGCGGTGATGGACAGCCGGTTACTCGTGACGGGGTGGGGGAGCGCGAGTTGCTCGGCGTGCAGCGCGATGCCGGCGATCAGCGGGCGCTCGTCGCGGCCTTCCTTGAGGCGGTAATCGGACTTGAGATTCGAGAGCAGCAAAGGCCGTCCGCCGTAGGGCCGATCGCCCGAGATCGGCAGCCGTGCGTGCCCCAGGTGCGCCTCGATCTGGTGCGCGCGGCTGGTGAGCGGCCGGCAGGAGAGCAGCGTCCAGCCCTGGAATCGTTCGCGCACCTCGAAGAGTGTCCGGGCGCGCTTGCCGTGCCTGGGGTCAAAACGCATCACGCCAGGGCGGCCGGGAAACGGGGCGAGCGGGGCGTTTACTTCAAACCGTTCTTCGGCGGGCGCGCCCTGGACGAGGGCGACGTAGGTCCTCTGAGGTTTCTCCGCGCCGAAGTGGTTGGCCAGCGCAATGAGGATGGTTTTGGCTTTTGCGAGCAGGATCACGCCGCTGGTCCCGAGTTCCAATCGGTGGGCGTTGGCCAGGTAGCGCAGGCCGCGGGCGCGCGCCCACGGCTTGCCCGCGGCGATGGCGCCGTGGAGGAGTTTCAACAAGCTGGGCCGCGCGGGGTCGTAACGGTCGGGTGAAGTGAGCAGACCGGCGGGCTTGTCGAGGGCAAGGAGGTGTTCGTCCTCGAAGAGCACGGGGATCTCCCAAAACTCGCGCGTGTCGGGGGAGGAAAGCTTGATGGCGTCAGGCACGAGGGGAGTCTCTCGCGGGCGTGGGGAGGGTGTCACGCGGAAGTTGGCCAGGTTCATGGCGGGTAGGACGCGGCGGGGTTGGGCAGCACAAAAACAGAATTGCGCTCCAACGCCGCAGGACTCTCACACTTTGCAAAGTGTGAGAGCAATGCCCGCAAGCCAAGCTCCGCCACAACGTACAAAAATAGTCTTGCCGACCGGCCATTCCTTGCTAGGTTCCCCGTCCCTTCGGCCCGAAGCCGGCTTAGCCGGCAGACGGACGAAGGATCGAACGGCCTTCAATGCGCCGGGCCTGTGTGGGTCCGGCCGGCCACAACGACATCTAACGCAATCCCGTCTTCCGCGGGATGGCCGCTGCAAGAATCAGCGGCTTGTAACCAAAGGAAACACTGTGCTGAGCATCGGCCTGAAAGAACTGTTGGAAGCCGGCGTCCACTTCGGACACCAGACCAAGCGGTGGAACCCCAAGATGAAGCCTTTCATCTTCGACGCCCGCAACGGCATCCATATCATCGACCTGTCCAAGAGCGTCAAGCAACTGGAAGCAGCGTGCGACTTCATGCACACCATCGTTCGCAAGGGCAGCCAGGTGCTGTTCGTCGGCACCAAGAAACAGGCGCAGGAAG
>CAZZAQ010000389.1:2169-5219 GCA_964652165.1 uncultured Bifidobacterium sp. | reverse complement strand
CGATGAAGCGGCTCATGTGCGTGCCTTTGAATTCCTTGGGCAGGTCCACGAACATGCCAATGGTCGCCACGGTGTTCTGGAGGCTGTGGGCTTTGTCGCGGATCTGGATAGGGAACCGCAGCCCGCGCACGCCAACCTTGTCGATGCGCAGTTCGCGATGATCGCGTTCGCTCTGTTTGTCGTGCAACACGGCCCCGGCCTTCTGGGCCCGCGCGGGCTGGACGGCGGTGATCTCAGATTCAGATTCAAGCATGTCTAAGCCTAACTCCGGGTTCAATCGCTGGCGAGTATGATCTTGCCCGTGGGGCGCGGGACGCCGCCTTTGGGTTCAACGCTGACGGCAAATCGTTCGATGGTGCGGAGGTTGCCGGGGGTAGTGAACAGGTGGCGGACCGCTCCGGTCGCTTCGGACGTGAAGACTGCTGCGCTGACCGGCGCGGGCGCACTCGGGTCGATCAGCCAGAGCTGGTAGTTTTGCGAAGCGGGCAGCGCCGGGAGGTTTTCGAGCACCACCAGGCCGCGCTGATCGTTCGGCAGCCAAACGGTCGCGCCGAGCGTCTGGGGCGAGCCGGCGGCGGTCGGGCGCAGGAGCGCGACGCGGGCATTGTTGAGGCGATCGCTATTGGCCACGTAGAGCCCTTTGAGGGCATCTTCGAGGGCTTCCTTCTCGCGCTTCAGGCGGACGGCGTCGGCTTCGCTGGCGCCCAGCCGGCGTTTGAGATCGGATTGCTCCCGGGCGACTTGATTCGTAAAGGTGGCGGCCTGGCGCTGAGACTCGGCGACGCGCGAGGCGGCGTCGCTGCGAAGGTCGGTGATGCGCCGCTCGTAATTGCTGCCGGTCTGGTCAGTCTGGGCTTGCATTTGCTCCAGGCGGTCCTTGAGGTCGTCCACTTCGGCGGTGCGCTCAGTGAGCTGCTCGCGCAGGGCCAGGGCCTGTTCGCGGAGATTGCGCCCGAGGGAAATGAGGACGACGCAAAGCAGCGCGAAGCACGCCGCCAGCGCGTAGGGCAACCAAACCATCCAGCCGGGCATGCGCGCGCTGTCCAGCCCGACGACTTTTGCGGACGCCGCAGGCGCGACGGCGCGGGTGGCGACGGCGCCCATGACCCAGGGCTTGAGCGCGGGTGGCGCGGTGACTTGCGGGAACCCCGCCACCATTGCATCCGCCGCGCCGCGCAGTTCGGCCACGAGCGCCTTGAGCTGGGGATCGGCGCGCAGGGCAGCCTCGAACTCGCGCAGTTCCTCGGCCGGGAGGGCGCCGAGCGCGTACAGGCTGGCCTGAGTTTCGCGGCGCTCGTTGATCATAAGAGTTCCCGGAGGCCCTCGCGCAGCCTGAGCATGCCGCGCCGGATGCGCGCCGAGATAGTCTCGAGCGGCTGGCCAAGCGCCGCGGCGATTTCTTCTGGGCTCATGCCCCCAAGAAACGCCATTTCGATGGCCTGTCGTTGTTCGTACGGAATCGTAGCAAGTGCGGCGCGGACGAGCGCGGCCTGGCCTTGGGGGACGGCAGACCCAGGCGTGGTCGGGATGTCCTCGGCTCCGTCTTCCTGCTCGCCGGTGATTTCCGCGAAGAATGCGTACTGGCGCCGTAAGGCACGGAGACGACCGATGGCCTTGTTGCGCGTCATCGTCAGTGCCCAGTTGAAGGGATTGCCGAGCGCCGGGTCCCAGGCCGGGGACTCGTCCCAGATTTGCACGAAGACTTCCTGGAGGACGTCATTTGCTTGGTCGGGGTTATTGAGCACACGCATCACCGTGGAATGAAGGACACCGGCAAAGCGGTCGTAGAGCTGGCTCAACGCCTCGCGATCGCGCCGGGCAATGCGGCGAAGAAGGCTCGCATCGTCCAGCGCGGCGCCGGGGGTGCCGGGAGTGTTCACAGCGCTTGCGCGGCGTACGGCGGGCCGCGGCTCGAGCGCGGGGGCGTCGAGCCGGCGCCACGCAATCGACGCCGGCTGCTTTATAGCGTCTGTCATCGGTCGTGACAAGTTCTCCATTGAACGTAGGGCAGGTGTCTCGCCTGCCCAGCGTCGTAGGCGCATACCACTTTGGCCGCTGCGCGGCCAGGGCAGGCGAGACGCCTGCCCTGCATTGTCGGCGCACCGGTTCAGGGGTTCAATGCGCGAAGAACTGCTTCGGAGAATTCGCTCCGCGAGGGCGAAGGCCGTGGTGAGCGGGAAGGAGTCGTCCGAAAGGTCTGCTTCTCCAAAATCCAATTTTCGCCCTCCACTTTCCCGCGCCGTAATCCCTCAGTCAGGTAGGGCGAGCGTACTCGCGAGCCGCTTGATTACTCAGCGTTTCTTGGCTCCGGCTCGCGAGGACGCTCGCCCCACCGGCATTCACTGAGGGATTACCCCGCGCCCGCACATTCCCTACCCGCCACGCCCTATTTCCGCTACCGTGCCAAAGATGATTCGATTCGGTCCGCTCGAATTGAAGAGCAACCTGTTCCTGTCGCCGCTGGCCGGTTACACGAATTTGCCGTTCCGGCTCGTCGTCCGCGAAATCGGCGGCATTGACCTGGCCAACGCCCGCTCGTTGCTGGAGAAGAATCCCAAGGCGTTCAAGCTCATCGAGACCAATGACCACGACCGCCCGCTGGCCGTGCAACTCTTCGGCTCGGCGCCCGAGGAGATGCGCGACGCGGCGGTGTGGCTCCAGGAACGGGGCGTGGCATCCATCGACATCAACATGGGCTGCCCCGTGCGCAAGGTGTGCCAGGTCGGCGGCGGCGCGTCGATGATGGTCGAGCACGAGAAAACCGCCGCGCTCGTGCGCGGCATGGTCGGCGCGCTGCGCATCCCGGTGACCGCGAAAATGCGGCTCGGCTGGGACGACCGGAACCTCACCGCGCCCGACCTGGCCCGCGTGCTTGAAGATGCGGGCGTCGCGGGCATTTTCGTCCACGGACGCACGCGCGAACAGGGCTTCGGCGGCACGGTGAACCTGGCTGGCATTCGGACCGTGGTCGCCGCCGTGAAGAGCATCCCCGTCATCGGCAACGGCGACGTGACCACGCCCGAGGCGGCGAAGCGGATGCTCGAGGAAAC
>CAZZAQ010000389.1:0-2159 GCA_964652165.1 uncultured Bifidobacterium sp. | reverse complement strand
GGCGCGGGGCGTTCTATGACCCGTGGATTTTCGTTCGCACGCGCGACTACCTCGCCCGCGGCGCGTTGCCGCCGGAGCAACCGTTCGCCGAGCGCGTGCGAGTGATGTGCCGGCATCTGGACCTGATGTGCGAGGTGTTCGGCGAAGAGCATGGCTGCCGCATGTTCCGCAAGGTCGCGCCGTGGTACGCCAAGCGGTTTGGACCGTCGCACGAGTTCAACAAGCAGGTCGTGCTCGTTCGCGACAAGGCGCACTTTCACGAGATCCTCGAATCCTACCTGGCCTGGCGCTCGCAGTTTCTCGACGACCGGGGCGAACTCAAGCCCCGCTTCCTGCCCCCGCCGATGGTCGCCAGCTTCATGCAGGAACCGGGCGTGGCGCGGCGCGAAACCATTCCGGTGCCCAAAGGGCCAGTGGAGGTGTGGTGAGGCGTGTTGCGTGTTGCGTGGGGCGTGGTCCCGCATTGGTCGTGAACAACATGTGGTCAACATGTGATTAACTTGCGCTTCAAGCGTGGCCGCATTCCGTTCATGCTGCCGGCATGTTGTCCAAACTCTTGCACGACCCAAAATCACCCACGTATCCGGAATTGCGCGCGGCGGGCAAATCGATGTTCGAAAAGGTGATTGCCTGCGCGAAGCCTTCCTCCGGCTTCGAGTTTCCCCAGGCGGCCCGCGCGCTCGGCCTGCCCACGCCGGGCAACGTACTGGTGTTCGATGGGGAGGAGGACATCGCTGCTCTATCGGATTTCTTCCTGGCCGAGTTCCGAGTTCATGGCCGTACCCTCGTCGAAACATGCGATCCGGCCGCCGCGGCCCTGAACGCGCGCGAGTCCGAGCATCTTGACGCCTTTTGCCGCTCACGCACTTCCCTCTTTGAAACCTGCAGAGTCCGGCCCGCCGAGGACCAGGTCGTTTTGCGCGACCTGCTGGAGCCGGAGCAGCCCGAAATATTCCTCACCGACATCCACCTGTGCGAGTCCCTCCAGCGAATGGGCGGGCAAATGCTGCTATTCCTCCGCCTGCTCGAGGTGCACGAGATAATCATGTCGAGCGGGCTTTTCTTCGTGTTCGACCCCGCCCATCGCGAGCGGCTGCTTCAATCCTTTCGGCACAAGATGAAAAAGGTCGCGCCGGCAGACAGGAAGGAGCGCAAGTTTGCTTTTTTCTACCAGAAGCACCGAGAGTTCGGCGAAGAACAGGCTTACGCGGACGTGCCACTGGCCTGACTGGTTCCGACGCTTCTGGCCAGCCCACCTCCTTTTTTCAGCGGCTGGTTGTTCAACGGGCTGTCACGGCTTGAACAAGCGGAACATCGTGTGCGCGTTCGTGGCGGGCACGGTCACAGTGTTTTCGTCCGCAATCACGACGACGGGCTCCGGCACCGGCGTCCAGGCGGCCGGTTGCAGCGTGGGCGAGGAGTGCAATTGGAAGCCGGGCGCGTTCGTGGTCCAGGACAGGAGCGCGCTTTGCGGCGGCTGGCGGCGGATCGACAGCACAGGCGCGAAGTCTTGTGTCGTTTCGGTCAACTGCGTGAGCACCACGTCGTTGCCGTCACCGCCCTGATAGTTGATTTGGAACGTCGCGCCGCCGAAGGCGAACGTGGCGCCCTGGGGCTTCCCGGCGAACATTCCGATGACAGCGTCCACTCCGTCGTTGGCGAGGATGAGGAACTGCGTGCCCACGGCGCCAGGGTAACCGAGAGTGGCCTCGAGCGTGCAACCGCCCAGGCTCTCCGCGCCGTTGATTCAGTAGGCTACGGGCGCATGACAAGAATTTTCGGACAATGCGTTTTGTTACGATTTTGCATCAGCAGAATCTAGCCAACGCAAATACGTGTCTCTCGGCCCAATTCCGCGCACTCGATCAAAAGTGGCGCCCTCTTCGTTTCCTTCGTTTGCTTCTGTTGGATTCCGCACCCCACCCATCCGGTGTGGAATGATGCACAGAAGGAAACGAAGCTAACGAAGCATCGAAGCCGCCCCTGAAAACCGCTCCACTGGCAAGTCTGAAGAATTCTGTCATGCGCCCGAGAGCAACGGGCGCATCTTGACACTGTTGGGTCCGCCACGTCCGTCCGCTCCCTCTCCTCCATCCGATGGAGGAGAGGGTCGGGGAGAGGAGGCCGCTGTAAACATAGATTTCCCCTCTCCCCGCTCC
>CAZZAQ010000388.1:0-5231 GCA_964652165.1 uncultured Bifidobacterium sp. | reverse complement strand
CGACCCGGCTGGCATAGTCCTGCAAGCGACCTCGCTTGCAGAGTTCACCGGGCGGAGTCGCCCGGTGGACTTCGGCAGGCGCGGTCGCCTGCCCCACTTCGATCTGGTGCGTGTGCCAAGTTGCGCCCACATCGGAGCGTGGTGCGTGAGGAGCGGGGCGGGAAGAGCGAAGGGCGACTGCATTGTGTTCACGCATCACGCAGCACGCATCACGACACCCTCCCTTCTTACGTGTTTCGTTTCACGTTTTACGTTTTGCCTCCCGTCCCCACCCTGAGCCGCACGTCCTCCTTCAGAAGCGCATCGAGGTTGGGCCAGTTCTGCCCATTCATCGAGTTGAAGGCGGTGAGGTAGACGGCGACGACATCGTGCGGATGTTTCGCCAGCAGCGCCTCGACCGCGTTCTTGAGCGCGGTGTCTTCGACGGATTTCGGCAGATCGCCGACGGCCCCTTCTTCGTGTTGGATGCCGAGCGAGTCGAGGAACCCGGTCACAAGGGCGACGTGTTTTTTGAGCAGCCAATAGCGCAGGAGCGTGTCCGCGGCGACGGTGAACTGCGGGCGGCGGAGACACTCCAGCAGCAGCGCGTGCTGTTCGGCGCGCGGTTGGCGCTCCAGAAACACCCGGCGCAGCTTGCGGGCTTGCGCCACGGCGTCGAGAGCGGCCCGGTAGAGTTTCTTTTCGTTGGCGTGGCTGAACTCCAGGACATCCGAGGCCAGCGCGGGCGGCATCGCAGCGAACAGTTCCGATGAGGTCATGCGGGGGGGATTGTGCCTGCTCGGCCGTCCGTGGTCAGCAGCAAAACGATGTGTTGAGAGGAGATTGTGTTGAGAGTTGAGAGCCTCGATATGGCTGCCAAACGCCCCTTTCCCTCAACTCTCAACACAAGATCCTCTCAACTCAATCGATGGCCGGGCCGGTGGCGACCAGGGAAATCCCTTCGCGGGCCACGAAGGGTTCGATGGCATCCTGTTCGAGCACGAGCGTCCGCCCGGCCTCGATGGCGAGCACGTTGATGCTCGCGGCGGCGCAAGCTTCAAGGGTTTGCGGGCCGACGCAGGGCACGTCGAAGCGCATGTCGTGCTTGTCCTTTGCGACTTTGACGGCGACCGCGCCGCCCTGCTTGCCGGCCAGTTGGCCGCCACGGGCCAGGCATTGGTCCGTCCCCTCGAATCCTTCGACGGCCAGCACGGTGCCTCCCTTGACGACGACGGTCTGGCCGATGTCGAGGCGCGAGACTTCCTTGGCGATGCGAAAACCCAGGGCGACGTCCGCCCTCTGGGCCTCGGTGAGTTTGGGCCCGAGCGCGAAGCCGGGGCCGGGCATGAGCGGGCGCAGCCAGGGCGTGGCGTCGATGAGCTCGACGCCCTCCTTCTTCAGTTCGTCGGCGATGGCGCCAAAGATCGTGTGGGCGTTCTTTTCCTTGAGCCGGAGCAGCAGGCTCATCGCGCGCAAGTCGGGGCGAAGATCGAGCAGATTCTTGGGGGCAATCTGACCGAGCATTACGCAGTGACCGACGCCGTGGTCGGTGAAGGCCGAGAGCATTTTCGAGAGCTGGCCGACCCTCAGCCAGACGATGTGGTCGACCAGCGGGGCCAGCGCCGGGTCGGTCTCGCCCTCGAAGGCCACGGCGACGAGGCGCTTGACGCCGAGGGAGCGGGCCTGCCGGGCAAACAGGAGCGGGAGCGTGCGGTTGCCGGCGATAATGCCGCAAGTGTCGATCGTTGGCGCCACGCCAAGGGTCTACCCGACACAAACGGGCAGGGCAATGAATTAGAACGTTCTCAAAACCGCCTTTACAGCGCCGGGAGCCGTGTGCAACGCTGCCGCCGCTATGACGAAAACATTGCTTGCGTTGGTCCTGCTGGCCTCGATGCTCACGGGTTGCGTCACTCACACGGTCACCAATCTCACCACCAAGGAGCAGCCGCGCAGCTCCAATCACATGTATCGGATCGAATACCAATGGGATTCCACGGACCAGACCGTCCGGCCGGGGAGCATCAAGCCGGTCGTCATGATCGGCTTTGAAGAGTACAAGATGAATCCTGTGATGAAGATGAACAACCGCTGGGAGGCGTGGATTCCTGTGCCGCCCACCAAGAGCGAAGTCACATACAACTTCAAAATCGCGTATGAGTACACCGGATTCGGCAAGGTGGGTAAGGCTTCCATGAACTCGAAGGATTACACGCTCACCCTCCGGTAGTCCTCCCTGGCGCGGCCCTTTCGCTATTCTCCCTGTGCGCGCGGCTCGAAGGCCGCTTCGTAAAGCTTCGCGAAATCCTGCGCGACCACCTTGCGCGGATTGAACGCGGCGGTCCATTGCCGGGCCGCTTCGTCGGCCAGCATCGGAATGGCAGAGCGGGGCACGGCACAATCGGCCAGCGAGCGAGGGAATCCCGCCAGGTTCAGCAGGCCGCTGAGGCGCGCGCCCAGTGCGTCGCACGCGGCAAGCTGGCCATCGCCCGCGCAGTCCAGTTCCGGGATGCTGGCCAGTTCCGCGTAGGCGTGGAGAACGGCCGGATCGCGGGAGTTGAAGCGCACGACGGCCGGGAGCATCATTCCGACGGCCTGGCCGTGGACGATGTTGAAGTGCGCGGTGAGCGGGTTGGCTGCGGAATGGGCCGCGCCGAGCATCGAGTTTTCGATGGCCAAACCCGCGAAAGCCGCGCCGAGCAGCATCTGGCCTCGCGCCTCCAAGTGCAGGGGATCCTTCAACACGCGCTCGAATCCGGTCATCGTGAGCTTGAACGCCTCGTGCGAATACATCGCGGAGATCGGATTGCGCTTCCTCGTCACGGCGGTCTCGACGGCGTGCGCGATGGCATCCACGCCAGTGCAAACGGTGACGAGGGGCGGTTGCGAGAGGGTGAGCTGCGGATCCAGCAGGGCGATCCGCGCGGCGGCCTTGGGGTCGAGGCAGGCCATTTTCTGGCGCGTCTGCTCATCGGCGATGAGCGTGGCGGACTGACACTCGCTGCCGGTGCCGGCGGTCGTTGGAATCGCGATGAGCGGCAGCATCGGCTTCTTCGCCTTGCCGACGCCCTGGTAATCCTTCATTTGCCCGCCGTTGGTCAGGAGGAAATTGCAGCCTTTGGCCGTGTCCATCGAGCTGCCGCCGCCCAGCCCGACGATCAAATCGACCCCCGCCGCGCGGGCGACCGCCAGGCAGGCGTCCACGTCGCGGGTCGTTGGGTTCTCGCGGACCTGATCGAAAATGACCGTGCCGAGTCCGGCCGCCTGCAATGAGTGCTCGACCCGTTGGGCGTGTCCGGCGGAAACGAGGCCGTGATCCGTGACGACGAGCACACGGCGCGAGCCAAGTTCGGCCGCCAATTCGCCGATTTGATCCACTTTCCCCGCGCCGAACACGAGCCGCGTGCGCGGCTGGTGGTCGAACGGGCCAAGTGTTGTGAACGGCGGTTCGGATTGCATTTGCACTAACAGACTAAAATTGGCTGCCCTGTGTTCAAGCCAGGACTCGTCCTGGCCCTTGCCACCCGCGCAGCTTCGGAATGCTCATGGACCGCCTTCAGTATTTGAAGCGGTGACCGAGGCGGAGCAGGGGCCTCTCCACGAGCCGCCATGACAGGGCGGCAAGGCCGATAGTGACGACCAGCGACGCGAGAACGAGCATGGCATCGCTCATTGCGCGCAAGGCAGGGGGTTGCCCGCGGGCCAACGCAAACACGATCTCCAGCACCGGCAGGTGGAACAAGTAAACCGCGTAAGAGACGACGCCCAGCGCACGGAGGGCCGGAAACCGCATCAGGGCGCCGAGCGCGCCGGAAGGTTTGGCCGAGGTCCACACGATGAGCATCGCGTAAAAGGCGGCGATCCAGAACTGGCCGGCAAGATGCGTGGCGATGTGAGGCAGCCTCCACCCATAGACCGCCAGGACGACCATTCCACCGAACAATCCGGCGAACACGCACCCCAGCGCCACTCGGCTTCGTGCAAACGCAGTTGCGAATCCTGGATCGCGAATCGCCACCGCAGCCAGCACACCCAGAAGCAACGCGTCGGCGCGAGCGGGCATCAGGACAAAGCCGGCAAAGCCGGGCGCTTCTTCCGACCAGAGCAGGCCGCGGCAGATCGGCGCGGCAACGATCAGCAGGATGAGCACGCCCGGAAGCGGCCCCCGCGGCACGAAGCGAATCAGCAAGGGCAGGAACAGATAAAACTGTTCCTCGATCGCCAGCGACCAGGTGGCCGAGAGGAACGGCGCGCCAAAGTCGCTCACGCTCACCATCACGAAGTTCTGCGTGAAGGTGAAGTAGGACCAGAGCGGCATCGGGCGGTCGAACAGATGAACGAAACCCTTGTTGCGCGTGCCTTGCAAAAGCCCGCTGGCAACGGCAAACGCGATGACCAGCGCGAAATAGACCGGGAGAATCCGGCACGCGCGCCGCGCATAAAAGGTTTTGAAGTACGTGGGGGAATCCTGATGCTCCAGGAGAATACCCCCCAGAAGAAAACCGGAAAGCACGAAGAACAGGTCCACGCCGCTCCAGCCGAGTCCGCAGGCCACCTTTGCGGCTCGAAGCCAGCTTCCTGGCTCGGGGTGGACGAGCGTGGCGAAATAGTGCCACACCAGCACGAGCAGAATCGCCAGGCCGCGGATGCCGTCGAGCTCAGGAATGCGCGGGCGTTCGGCGGGAGGCACAGGGCGTTATTTCCTGCGGCGTTTCCGCGGCAGGTTTTCGAGGGCGGCGATGTAAAGCGGATCAATCGTGACGACCGACTCGTCCGCGCCCATGACCACCACCACCGTCCTGCCTACGAGGATGAACTCCGGATGCGGCACCACGTAGCGCTTGCCGCTTGACAACTCAATGGCGAAGGGCCGAAAGCCATTGCGCAGCTTGGCGCGAATCCTATCGGTGTTCATCGGCAGGAAACAGCTCAAAGAGTCGCTTCCACACGGCGCAAGACCTCCCAGGTGTCGTTCATGGTGCGACGGGATGAGGCGCGGAGCCGTTCGGCCTTCGCCTGTTGGCGGCGGATTCCTTTCTGGACCGTTTTGAATTCCCGCAGGCAGTCGGCAACCAGATTGCGATATTTGGCCTCCTGCTTGCTGAGGCCGTTACCGGTGGCGGCTTTCGATGTCATCAAACGATTGTAGCTGCTAGGAGGCCGAATGCAATGCGCCACTCCAGCGTCGGGTGAACACGGGCGCATCTCACTTTCTGGCGAGCTCAAATGGATCGGTTGGTTTGTGGGGCTGA
>CAZZAQ010000387.1:1367-5233 GCA_964652165.1 uncultured Bifidobacterium sp. | reverse complement strand
GGCGAACCTCCCTGCGGGCCATAGCCAAGAAGGCCGTTCAAGACAAAACCCACCGTATCAAAGATGAGTTGTCCGCCGCGCGCGGGCACAGCATTGATCGCCTTTTTGCCGAAGCGCGTGAACGGCAAAAACACTCCGGGCATCGCGTGGTCAACCTTCAAGGGAAACGGAAAAAACCGGCGAACGCGAAGGTTTGACAGGATACTCTTGCCTCACTTGCCTTGAAGAAAGGGTCAGCCGAGCCGAAGGGCGCCGGCCGCTGAGTTTGAGTTGGTGAACGGACGCGGGCAAATCGCAGCAAGGCGCGCCGGCGAGATACCGCATCGTGGCAGCATAGGCGGAGACGGCAACCTCGGTGTAGCTCACCGTCACGGCGTCCTCGCGGTGCATGCAAGTGGAGTATGGGCCGCGCGCAGGCCGGTGCGAGCGGTGAAGGCGGCGGAGCCAGTCCACGCTCCCGGCTGACTTCTGCCGCAGGGCTTCGCGAAAGATTTTGCCGCGCGTCTGTTGCGCGCCCAGCTCGTCGAAGCCGGAGGAAATCCAGGTGTTGGTTTGCCAAGGATGGTCCCGGCGTTCGAGCCGCTTGAGATTCCAGCGCCATTCGATGACGGCGCGACTGGCGAGAAAGACACCCACGAGACGGAACGGATTCACGCGGGCGAGCGGCAATCCGCTCATGGCCTTGTCGGCCATGCCCGGCGAATCGGCCACGAGCGACGACTTCACGACTTCGCCGCGGCTGACCGGTTGGCCGGCGACGCAGGCGGGAACGGCATACCAGTTGATGAGCGCAAGCGTGGCGCCGGAGTCGTTCACGCCAATCCAGGCGCCGCCGTTCGGCTCCGAGGGAAACAGAGCATCGCGGCTGCCGAGACGATGTCGCGCCGGAGGCTGAGCGGCCACGCGTGTCAGCTTCTCGTCACGGTTCATTCCGAGCGCGTAGCCGTTGCGACGGGCGATGAACGTGACGGTGCACATGCGGCTCAGTCAGCCAGTGGATATGTCGAAACAAGCGCAGTCGTCTCGCGCCACTTGCGCCAGAGCGAAGAGAAGTTTGTCGGCGAAGAGCCGCGCCGCCGGTTGGCCGCGCCGATGGCGAAGACAAGTTCCCACTGTCGAAAGAGCGTCCTGTAGGCGGCGAACAGTGAGTTGCGCGCGTCGTAGATGCTCGTGGCCTCGGAAGCCGCGCCGTTGAGTTCGATGATTTGGAAATTGCGTCCGGCCCGCAGTTCGTCCTCGGCCGAGTAGCGGATGTCGTAGCGGCCGATGTAGAAACCGTCGAGGCGTTTTGAAATCTCATCGATGCGTCGCTCCAGCGCTTCCGACCACAGATGCGCGCCATCGCGGAAAATGCAGCCTTGGGCGTGATTGCCTGCCTCGACGAGTTTCAGGGACTCGCCCGCGGGCAGAACTTCCGAGAGCCGTTCTCCGAGACGTTGGAAATATTTCCCGGCGGCGAAGCGGGCGCGGCGGTCCTGCCAGACGAGTTCTTCAATCGTGCGCTGTCCGTCGCCGGTGATGACGGGAAAGACCTTCTCGGTGATAGCAAAGATGCGTCCACTCGGCTCGTGGGGGAAACGATAGTAGAACACTCCGGCTTCGTGAGGTCCGGGGGCGTAGCGCTGAACGAGCAGCGGGGCGCTGGTGCTGCGAAGGACCGCTTCCGCCTGCTCCGAGGTTCGGATGAGTTTCACGCCGACGCCGCGTTGGCCGACATCCGGCTTCAGGATGAACGGGTAGTCAATCCGGCACTGGCCACGAATTCGTTCAAGGGAGGCGAGACGATCGGCAGCCGTCGCGCCTTCGAGCAAGCGCGCTTCGGCGGTGAACTCCGGGCTGGTCGCGTGCAAGTCCTGGAGTGTGGCGATTTTGGATTCGCCGACGAAACCGCCGGAAAACATGCCGGGGTTCGCTGCTGTCGGCAGCGTGAAGCCCCGATAACGAATCGCGAGCCAGACGTAGTTTGCGGCCACCGGAATGTAGAATAACCACGCGGGCCAGAATTCCCATCGCGTGCAACGGCCCAGTGCGGCGCGAATCCGGTGGCGGGTCCTCTGCGCGAACTTGCCGTATGTGATTGGCGTAGCCGCGACCGTGAGGTCGCGGGACGGGGACGCTGGAGGTTGGGCGCTTGGATCGATTTCGTTCCCGCCTGAGAATCCAGCCCGCGACCTCACGTTCGCAGCTACGCTAAACGGGTACAACTTGCCTGAAAGTCGGATTGCAACCACGAACCCAACGATGAGCAACGCGATGGCGAGGCCGCCGGAGTTCCATCGCCGGAGGCCGTTCAAGAGCTCGGGTCCGAGCGCTCTCGCGAGCAGGAAAATGCCTGTGGTCCACACGACGACGGCTGTTCCCGTCACCAACAAAAACTGTCCGAAGGGCAGACGGAGGAATCCCGCCGCGAGATAAGTGGGGAGCCGGGTGCCAGGAACAAAGCGGCTGCTGAGCAGAAGCCAAGGGCCTTTCGCGGCGAACCATCGCTCGCTTCGCGCGACGGCGGCGGGGTCGAAGAACCGTTTCGCCCACGAGCGTTGCAACAAAGGCCGCCCGACGCCACGGGCCAGGAGATAGAGCAGCGCATCGCCAATCCAGATGCCGAGGAAGCAGCCCAGGAAGCCGGCCTGCCAACTCAGGCTGCCCGCAGCGGCCAGCAACGCGGCGCCCACGGTTGGCGCGTCCTCCTGGAGGAACGTGAGCAAACCGAGCGTCACCGCCTGGGCGCCAGGCAGCCAGTCGTGGAAGCCGAGCGGCAGCCAGAAAGGGGAAGGGTCCAACATAAGTTAGTCCGGATATTTCATACTCGATGTAGCCGCCGACGTGAGGAGGCGGATGGACCAAACGGGGGATCGAGTCCGCCTCCTCACGTCGGCGGCTACAGGCTGTGGGTGTTTCATGTGAGGTATGAAATAGACGGGTTAGTCGCCGGGCGCGCCGCAGGCTTACTTCTGCCCGGTTGCCTTTAGATGGGCGACAGTGGAAGGCGCCACGCCGAAGTAATCTGGCAGATTCGCATCCATCAGTCGCGCCATGACCGAGATCAGCGCGTAGTGATGAATCGCGTGGGCGATGGCATAGACCATTTCGCGGCCGAATGTCGAACCCGTCACAGGCGAATCCCCGTGCGCATAGCTGACCTCGCAACGCGCCCGAACCGGCGCGCGGAGCGTCCCCGGTGGAAGCTGTTCGAGTTGCCCGCGTATGTGTCGCGTGATAGCGAGCGCGTAATCCGGCTGGGATTCGATGAGCAGGTCGCGCTCGCGATGGTCGTAGTCCACTTCGTCCGCGTCGAGGCCGCGGAGCAGGCTCGAGAAGTGGTCCAGACAGTGACGATAATGGCCGCCGATGCTGGCGTTGAAGGCGAGCGGCACTCGCCGCGTGTAGCTCTCAGCGGACAACGCGTGGAGCAGGTCTTCGCCTTGGGCGAGGATGGCCAGGGCCGCATCCAGGATACGGCGCGCGTCAGCGATATGGCCGTCGCGTGCGGCGAGGTCCGACGGCTGAAAAGCGGCGGCCAACCAGCGTCCGTTCGGGTACGCATGCGAACCGTTGGCGTTGCCGTTGGTGGCAGGAATCTCGTCAGTTAAGTCGATGTAGTGTTTCACAAGGATTCAATGTTCGTCAGCCGCTGCGTCGCCGGGTTGTGCTGCCCGGCCGCAATCGGCTGTGAGTGGGTCGCGGAAGAGGGAAGAACCTTACGCAATTCATCCGTAGCGGGACGGGGGCATTGAACGTCTGAATCGATTGTTGCCGCTAGAGAATTCAGCCCGCGACCTCACGGTCGCAGCTACGCTGAGCGGATACAACCTTCCCGGGATCTTTGGCCGGATAGTGTAACGGCAAAGTGTTTACTTCGTCTCTTT
>CAZZAQ010000387.1:0-1357 GCA_964652165.1 uncultured Bifidobacterium sp. | reverse complement strand
CAAGGGTGCGCTTGAGCCGCTCGCGCGCAGCGGTGGAAAGGGTATTGGGCGTGGATTCGTTTACTGCGTCAGGGTGCTCATGCACTGTCTGGCGCAGAAAACGAATCTGCTTACCGTAACGGCGGCACCATTTGCAGACGAGCAGGTGGACGCGCAGTGCTAACCGTTTCGGCAGCGGCAAAGCCTGGTCGAGCGCGTCGGACTGGAGCCTGCTGGCTTCGCGGCAAGTGGGCATGAGCGCTCGAAACCCTGTCTTCAGGGCGGAGGCCAGGCTTCTCAAATCTTTCATGTCTGCCGTCCAAACCAGTTCGTTTCGAGGCAACGCCGCAATGCCATGCGCGCCCGGTGCAACATCACCCACAGGTTATTCTCGGTGATGTTCAACAGTTTGCAGATTTCCTTGCTCTCGATGCCATCGACTTCCCGCATCGTGAAGACGGTGGAAACGTTGTTCGGCAGCTTGCTCGAACAGTCGTGAAACGTCTTCCAGAACGCCTGGCTGTCGAGGCCCGCGCCGGGTTGGGAGGACCACTCCATCGGCCCGAGCTCGTGAATCCAACCGCCTTGGAACAGGCCCTCCTGGATAAAACGGTCGCTCTCCTCGTCGGAATAAAATTCCATGTCCGTGGAAGAGGTCTCGCGGCTGGCCTTGCGGTAATGGTCGCAGATTTTGTTTTTCAAGATGCCCACGAGCCAGCTTTTCTCCGCGCTGCGTCCGGCGAACTTGCTCCCGCCCCTGAGCGCGGCCAGAAACGTTTCCTGAACCATGTCCTCGGCCCTCGTCGAGTCGCGCAAGCGGGCGAGGGCGAACTTGAAGAGGTAGTCGCCATGCTCATCGACCCAGCGTTCGGGGTCGGAAAGCCGCGCGGACCCAGGCGTCGATTCGATCCTTGGCACGGACAGCGCGGACGGCAGGGATGGGTTGTCAGCGCTCACGGCGGGTGAAGGTGGAAATTTGGCCGCGGCACGTTTGAAGTCGGGCGGCGGCGGTTCGTGGCTGGGCGACATCGAGCATCGGCTTGCGGCCACCGCGGAACGGACTGCCCATCGGTTGGCCACTGTTAAGTCGCGCGAATCGCGCAATCCTTACAAGAAATCTCGGCGCCCTCGGTAACGGCCCGCCAATGGGCGTCATCGGCGGCCGGATTTGGCCCCCGGTGAATCCCAAGCCAGCCCGGTCTCGACCTCGTCCCCACCGAGAAAGTCCGCCGGCCCTGCCAGCGGTGCGACGCACTGCCCCCAGCCTCGCCGGTCTGCGATGCACTTGGGAGCGTGTTAGCGGAACGCCGTCGCAGTGTCAATAGTGAGGACTGACCCGAATGGCGCTTAGTTAAGGGCTCGATAATTGCGGGGTTTA
>CAZZAQ010000386.1:0-5237 GCA_964652165.1 uncultured Bifidobacterium sp. | reverse complement strand
ACGGCATCTGAGGCATGCGAGATGTCACAGAGCAGCAAGGAAATGACCATTAGCATATTTTTCATAACAAACTGAACATCAGCGCATCTTCGATCTTATTCTCGAGAGAATCTCTGCTTGCGAACTGGCCGTAGCCAACGTCCTCGAACGGCGGAAGAGGCTTTCCCGAGAAGGAGATGTTGTTGGCCGCTTGAACGGACTTGCCTGAGAGATACTGAATCACATTGGCCTGTTCCAGATTCACCGCGTTGCCTTCGATAATGGCGTTCTCCACGCCGACGAGGCGGCAAGCCTTGGCATAGTCGCTCCGATAATTGAGGGCAGCGTTCAAAGAAGGATCGGCGTGCTTGAAAATGTTTCCACGCATGACCAGTTGAGGAAAAACATAAGGAGGCACATCCAGCCCTTGAAGGCCGTTGGTCCCGATGCCGAGGAGTGCGAAGGACGATTCGGCATTGAGCGCGTACCCGTCGAAGATGTTGTTCTCCACAACCAAGTGGAGAGTTTGCCAACGAGCTGCAAACTGAGGAGGGCCGGTCACCGAGCCACCCGGCGGCATCGCTTTCATCTCGTACGTGAACGAGGTAGTGGATGGGACACTGCCTACTTTGAAGGTTCCGTTGTAAGCGTTATCAAACGTCCCGCCTGCGAATGCGCCCGCCACGGCTACTAGCTGGCCTACAGAAAGCCGATGCTCGTACGGAGGATTGGTTACGATGGTTACGAGCGTGGCGATGAGGCCAGCGCTAGTCAGGGATGAGGCTTCCCTGAGCGTGTCGATTCCGCCGCTGTCCGGATTGAAGTCATGATTGACGCCCCGGCCGATGTTAAAGAAGTAATTGTCGCGCAGGATGGCTGACCACGTAGTGCCCGTGTCGGTGTAGAAGCAGTTGGAGCAATCAAATACAGCGTTGCCTTCGGTGACACAGCCGGAGCCGGCGACGGCCTCCGGACCGTGGAAATCGGCACCGATGGCAGAGAGGTCGCTCGAAAACCAGTCGAGGGGCGTCGTACCACCAGGCAGTGTTTTGCTCCCGCCCGGCACGTCCAGAATCAGTTGATTGGGGTGGAGATCGGGGAAGAGCGGGTCTGCCCCCGCGGTTGATTGGACACGAACCACCTTGAAGGGGCCATAGAACGGATTGGGAGTACCCAGCGGGGTATCAGGTTTCTGGTTGGCACGGAGCTGGACAATGTGATTGGGCGGCCGGTTGTGCGGCCGGCGGGTGGTGGCGATGAAGCGTTCCGGCACGGGCGGTACGTCGCCGGTGTACGCCGCCAGTGCCGAAACAGCGATCTCTTCACTGGAATGGGTGTTCCCAATCGTGGCCAGGCTGGCATCAGCGGCAGAAACTTCCGGGTCCCTGTACATGCGGTAGCGAAGCACGGTGTCCGAGTCGATGGATTCGATGGCGAATACGCCGTTGAAAGGATTGTTGAGGTCCGACCCGTAGGTCGGGCTGCCGGTGGCCCGGGCGCCGCGCACCACCAGCGCCTTGCCCGCGATGTGCCGGTGCGGCTCGCAGGTGGTGAGGATGGCCAGGGTGTTGCCGTCCCCTGCGACGCGCTGGATGGAAGCGACGCGCAGCGGCCCGGCCAGAAAGCCATTCGAATACTCGAAACTGGCATAGCAATTGCGGACGACCCCGCTGCGGTTACTCGAGCGGATGCCGTCCGGGCCGCTCGAGATAATGCTCGTGGTCCCGTGGAAATTGTTTTCGGAGGGCTTTTCCACGATGCAGTCGGCGATGACGTTGTCCACGGCGCCTTCGGGGTTTCCATAGAAGCCGCTGGTGCCCAGAACGAAACATTCCGGGATCGACTGGGTGCCGAAGTTGATGACGCGAATGCGTCTCAGACGGATATGTTGGCCGCCCAGTGCGTTGGCCGCGGCACAAACAACCGGCGGAAAAGTCGCCCCATACTGGCCGGGCTGGCCAGCGAGGTTGCAATCCACCGTGAAGTCCGAAGCCTCGAACCCCATGATTTCCACGAAGGAACTGAAGGCTGCAGTGACGGTCAGCTTGTCAATGGCGTAAACCAGCTTGAGCACCGTCACGTCCATGCCGGCGCCGACCAGGTTCTGGCCGGTCTTAACCTGGTATCCCACAGTGACCAAGGCGGGGTTGGCATCGTAGGCGTAGGCCGAACTCAGACCGCGGGTTTCAAAGGTGCCGGGACCCAGGCGGATGATCGAGTTCGCCGGGACCGAGCGCATGACTTCGTCGAAGAGAGGGATGACTTTGGATGAGGTTGCGTTGGAGCCTGCGGCGCCATCGGGCAGCGAGGGCATGGGGGGCAGGATGCACCGGAAGGAATTGGCCGTGACGCCTACGCCGATGAATGTGCCATTGAATTTCGTGTCAGTGGCGCCAGCGATAATCACGGCGTCGTAGCTGACGTAGCCGTGATTTTGCGCGGTTGTGACAGCCGTGACCGGCCAGTAAAGGCGAGCTTCCTTCTTGTCTTTCTCGAGTTCGGTTGACTTCCTGATATAGATTTTGTCATTCCAGGCTGGCGGCGCTGACGGTTCGGTGGTCAACACGATCTTGAGTTCGTTGGCATTCAGGACGGTGGCGGAGAAAGTGCCGTTGAAGGGTGAGGCGGCGGCTGCCACGCCGGAGATTACGACGCTTTGGGGGTTCGTGTAGCCGTGCGAGGGATGAAAGACGATGACTTCCTTCTTATCGAACGTCAGAGTCGAAACCGCAATTGGCGGCTCCTGGCGGACGCCGCCGTCGTAAGGATCTTCGATCGTGCCCGAGCCGCGCTGGCCGTCAGCGCGGAGCGCGATGTAAACGTCGCGCGGGTCGCGGTAAGGGTCGAGCAACAGCCCGTCAAGCAGGGAGGACATGCTGTCACCTTTCTCCACATTCCGCCGGTCGTCCAGTGCCGGCGGGCCTCCGCGTCGTTGGATTTCTCGAGTTCATGGCGGTGCTCCAAACCGTTCTTCTCCCGAATAGTTCCATTAAACCACAGCAGAAAAAAAAATGTCAACTGTCATTTTTGGATTTCTTTTGGGCTTTTGGACCGCACTCAATTCCGAACTTTTAGCTCTCGACGGCGTTTAACCAGCACGGCACGATGTAACTTTCTGCGCCGACACTGTCTAATAACAGGCACTATTCGGTTGCACCGCAGCCCCTCCGCCGGGATTGCGGCGTGGCGCAGCGGGGTGGGTGGCGGCTGCGATTCAACTTGTGGAACGACCGGGGACAGTTCGGGGGGCCGTATTGCGCGGCCTGGTGATGCTGCTGCTTTGCGGCGGTGTGTCGGTGGTGCTTGTCCCGGCCAGCGAGGAACGGCCGCAGGCGGCGCGGGGCGGGCTGGGGATTGCATACGTCCACGACGAAGTGGCCGAGGTGCCGTGGTCGATTCACGTGCTGAAAATTGAGCGGACGCGCACGGACCTGGAGTTCCAGACCACCCTGGCCCGGGGAACCTCGTTCGGGTTGACGACGCTTACTGAGCAACTCAAAGCGCTGCCGCCTGCTCTCGGCCAACCGCTCGGCGCGGTCAACGGCGACTTTTGGAGAGACGGAAGCCAGCCCGCCGGCGACCCGATGGGGCTGCAGATCCGCCAGGGCGAACTGGTCAGCGCCCCCTCCGAACGGGCCTGCTTTTGGATCGACGCCCAAGGCCAGCCTCAAGCGACAAACGTCCTCGCCCGGTTTGCCGTCGCCTGGCCCGACGGGCAGTCCACCTTGTTCGGCGTGAACGAGGAGCGCACCAACCACGGCGCGGTGCTCTTCACCGCGGCGGCCGGCGCTTCGACGAAGACCCGGGGCGGGCGCGAACTGGTGCTGGAACGCGCGGGCGACAATCCGTGGCTTCCGCTCCGAGTTGGCGAGGCTTACACGGCCCGCGTGCGGGAGGTGCGCGAGGCGGGCGACGCGCCGTTGGCGGCTGATATTGCGGTGTTGTCGCTCAGCCCCGAACTGGCCGCGCGCCTGCCCAGACCGGCACTGGGCGCATCGCTGAAATTCGCCACGGAAACAACTCCGAACTTGCGCGGCGTGCAGGCCGCCATTGGCGGCGGCCCAGTCCTGGTGCGGGATGGCAAAGCCGTGGCGTTTTCCGGGCCGCAACCGCGGCATCCGCGCACTGCAATTGGCTGGAACGACAAGCACTTTTTTTTCGTCGTCGTGGACGGCCGGCAGAACAAACTTTCCGTCGGCATGTCGTTTCCCGAACTTGCTGCTTATTTCGTGAAACTGGGCTGCCAGCGGGCCATGAACCTCGACGGTGGCGGCTCCGCCACGTTCTGGGTGCGGGGGCAGGTAATGAACAGCCCGTGCTATGGCCACGAACGGCCGATGGCCAACGCGCTTGTCCTGGTGCAAAAGCCGAAATCGCCCGGCGCAACGCGCCCCGACGGCCCCGCCCAGTAGGCGCCCGCAAATTGTTCCTTCCGGCTTAATGCCCACTTGCGTGAAGTTGAAACGGCACACCGTCACGTCCTCCGTGTCACCTCGGCGCTCATGAGCCTTGCCGCTGCCACAACAAAGCCGGCCCAACCGCCCGGCAGAAAGGCTCGAAGCATCCTCGCAGCCTTGGTGACGCTGGCGGCGTGGGTGGTGGTGCTTTTGTCCCTTTACCCGTTGCCGCCCTCGTTCGACAGAAGTCCGCATAGCGCCTTGGGCCAGGTCCTTGCGCAGGAGGCCCTCAAGCTCCAGCAGCCCGGCGGCCGCATCATTCTCATCACGCGCGACACCGCAATGTTCAAGACACCAGCCTTCGAGGCGCAGGCCGAAGGCTTCCGTCGAACACTGAAAAAGGCCCGTGTCGAGATCGCCGCCACGCGCCTGCTGAAAGTGGACCCGTTGCGCGTCCTGAGCGTGCCGTCCGGCGACTTCCTCGAGCTGCTTCGCAAGGCCAGTGAGAAGGACGTCATCGTTTCGTTGCTCGGCCCGCCCGTGCTTGACGCGGGCCAGATCGCCAAACTGGACGGTAACCGCCCGCGAGTGCTTGCTGTCTGTTCCGGGGCCATGCCTCGTCAAGTCGACTTGAAACGGCTCTTCGACGAGAAGCTGATTCACGCAGCCGTAATCAGCCGCGATGAACCTGTGGCCTCTTCTGCGGCTGGCGCGACCAGCGCGTTTGATCGCCTCTTCAAACTCATTACGCCAGCCAACTTGGCAGAGCTGCCGCCACTCTTGAGTGATGCGCGCTGATTGGAATAAGAATGGCTGTTCTCATTCCCTTGCCCCCATTCCCTTGCCAGCACCGTGAGCCGT
>CAZZAQ010000385.1:0-5238 GCA_964652165.1 uncultured Bifidobacterium sp. | reverse complement strand
CCTCTTTCATCGCGACTTGCACGAGCTTGAACGACTGCGAGCCGCGCGCCAAGGGAAGCCCGTCGTCCCGCCCATCGCAATCGACGTTGACGTTGCCAGCGATGCGACACCGGGGCCGTCAACGGGAGAGTAGGTGGACACTCGAAATTGGCTTTGCTTTGCAGAATCGCTGTCCGACTTTGAAATTCAGCAGAACGCCCCTGCTACAGATGCGACACTTTTTGCGACACTCCGACAGCGATTTCAACCTTTGTTTTCAACGGTTTGCTCGCTGTCCTGCGAAACGGAATGAAGCCCGTTGAAAGCGCCAGTTTTGGATTTTTAAGTCCCCTGCGTCTGCCATTCCGCCACACCGGCGAACCTTGGGCTTAATGACTTAAGTTCTCGACCACCGCAAGCACGCTGTTCGCGGTGTTCGGCTTCGGAATGGAACCGTGCTCGCGCAGTTCATCGTGGAGGACGCAGCCGACAAATAACCCTGAAATCGGCCGGGCTCAACGCGCTCAAACTTCGGGCAATCCGGCGGTATCCATCCCGCGCACCGCGCCGGGCATCAAGGCGCCGCCCGCGCGCGGTAGAAGCGGCGAGGCGCACCACCAACGGCGGTGTCGGTGAATGATACCGAGCCACCCGGGGAGAGGAAATTCGTCACCGTGGTCCACTGCTGAAGGTTCGTGGAAACGTCGATGGCGTAAGTGCCGGGGGCGCCCTGCAGTTTGAACCGGAATGCCGCGGGGTTGGTCAGCCACTCCGGCTCGCTCAGTACCGGAGGCGCGAGCAGCGTGAGAGTGGCGGGAGGGCTGGTGGCAGTACCGCCCAGGTTCGTCACGACGACGTAGTAGGCACCCTCGTTGGCCGGCTGGACGTTGGTCATGGAAAGCGTCGCATTGGTGGCGTTGGGCACCAGGCTGTTCTGGAAGTACCATCGGTAGGCCAAGGGCGGGGAACCCGCCACGCCGACGGCGAAGCTCACGTCAGTGCCGGCGTACACGGCTTGGCTCGCCGGCGGGTTCGTGATAACGGGTGGCGCGACGATGAGGACGGTCCAACTGGCGTTGACGATGAGCAGCGGACTGCCGGAGTTAGTCACGATGACACGGTACGGCCCGGAGTCATTGGTCTGAAGGTTGGGCAGCGTGATGCTGCAATTGGTGGTATTGAGCACCAGCCAGCCGTTGTTGCCGATGTTGGTCAAGGCGAGCGCGCCCTTGCGCCACAGGAAACCCATCGGCACCGATCCGCTGCAGGTCACGCTGAACGTCAGGCTCGAACCGGTCACATTGGTCTGGCCGCGCGGCGGGATGAGGATGATGGGCGGCACGCGCACCGTGAGCCGCGCGACGGCGCTGGGCACGGTGGCGATATCGTCGGTGACGAACACCCCAGCCAGATCGACGGGCTGGGCGCCCGAGTTGTAGATCTCGAACCAATCGTCGCCGGCCGGGGAATTGGCCAGCCACTCGTTCAGGCGCAGGCCGGTGGCGGGATCGAGCGCGGCCGGCGCGGCGTTGGCGGATCCCGGCGTGGCCGAAGTCAACAAGCTCCAGCCGGAAGCGTCGCCGCGGCCGATGGGCTGATCGGCGACTTGAAAGCCAAACACCACGGAGTCCACGGGAACCCCTGCGCTGTTGTAAAGCCACACCTCGCCGCTTTCGCCGTCGTGCGGCTGGGCGGTTTTGCGCGCCCACTCTCTCGCCAACAATTGCCGGTTGAGCCGCACCGCCGCGCGGGCTAATCTTACGCCATGAAAGAAATCACGCTGACCGTCGAGCGCGACGAGGAAAACGGCTGGTATGTCGCCTCGTGGGACGCGCCGCGCGGCAGGGGCGGAATCACCACCCAGGGCCGCGACCTCCGCGAGCTACAGGACAACGTGAAGGAAGCCGTCGCCTGCCACTTCGACAACGGCAAGGCGCCGCGGCTCATCCGCCTGCATTTCGTGCAAGACCCCGTGTTGACGCCCGGGTTCATGGATGTGCTGTGAGTTCGTTGGCCGAGAGCACGACTCGACAGGCGTCTGACGGGTGAATTCCGCAAGATTATTGTGGAGGCTGAATTCGCCCGGCGGCCGACAAATTGCATCCGCAGCCCGGTGGTGTCGTCGGTGGGCAGGCCATCGTGGTGGGTGGCCGGGTCTAGAGCCGCGCAAATCGCGTTTGAAACTCCAAGGGTGGTCCGCGGCCGGTGCGCAGCGGATTGAGTTCAACCCAGTTTTTTGTCCCGGGAGGATGTCCTACTGTTCTTCCTGCGGCTGTGGCCGAGTCAAAAAGCTTAAGTGCTGAGGCGGCACTTTTATTTCGGCTGCACTCAGGGCAGATAGTCCGGAGTAAAGTAAATCAGAATGGCAAATCCGATGTCGATAGCGATAAGCATATAAATCACGCTGCGGAGGATGAAGCGTCCGCGCATGTGAGAGTGCGATGCGGGGGCGCTAATCCGAACGATTGGTTCGGTCGTGTTCGGTTGCCTTAACTCGCCCTTCAAGCTGTCCGGGAGGAGTGACTCTGCGAGGCGATCCATAACGCGTCGATTGATATCGCGATCAAGTTCATGCTTCCGAACGAGTGCTAATAAGAGGAGCGTCAGAAACGCGCCCAGAAGCAGGATCGCCACAGATAGCCAGTGAGGGCGAAGCGAATAGCCGGCAAGTAGCACGCCTCCTTGCACAGCTATCAGCACCTGCGAGACATCCCAAACTAAGCGGTCCTGATGGAGCACATGGGCCATCAGAGCTTCGTACAGGCTGCCCTGGCCTTCTGTCCGTGGAGGCACGTCGCGAACCGTCTCCGGTGGCCGCTTCCCGAATTCAAAGTGGATGTACATCGTATTAAGGTGCAGTGCCGCTTAGACGACCTAAGCTCAGTAACCCGGCCCACGAGAAGTCACGCATGCACTCACAGAGCGATGGCCGGGTTAGATGCAGCGAATGGTTAGACGGCGTGGCTCTTAATCCTCTTATCTTCCAGTTACTCATAGCTACATCAATGGAGTATCTCCAGCTTAAAGTGATATACGCTGTTAGTGTCCATCGCGGTCGGACCCTCGGCCGCGAGGTATGTCGCATTGACCGTTGTTTGAGGAGCTAATAGAATCCTCCAATCATTCATCTTCTCGCGAGTCACCGTCTGCGTAAACAGATCGACGTTCAAGGCGCTAACCAATGGTGCGTAAGCCAAGTGGCGTTTCGCTTTGATCACAACCTCAAAGCCGTAGATTTGTGGTGCCGGCGTCACGTGGATGTCCTGAACATATTCTCCAGCCCCGAGATCCGCTTCAATTGCTCCTCGACTGTCAAAAATGCAGACGGGTCGAATACGCGCTGCAAGAGTGGCCAAAAACTTCTCTTCTAATACTGCATTTTGAGCTGAAGTCCGTACCCATGCCATCGCGCCGTACATCGCGCCCACGATAGCTACGATAATAGCAACAACTCCTTGCCAGGGCTCTACACGTTTGAGAAGCGTTTTCAATTTATCAGTCATAGGGCAGATGTCAGACTGCCGCCTAACAACGAAGCTCAGCGACAACCGCCTGGGACACCTTCAGGTTGCAGCAGGCTTGTTGGAATGCTCCCGAACCGTCGGCCTGCCCAGCGAGGCGGCGGTTCGCTGCAGCGCACTTGTTAGGCCGTCGCGTCATAGTCGCTATGGGAGTGAGCCTCTATGCGACCACAAATACCAAGTGGCTGCAAATAGAAGGACAAACATGGCAATGGAGAAAGTGTCGATAGCTCGCGAGTGCGTCAGCCATCTCTCAAGACGATTCTTTGGTGCTAAACGGTGAAAAAACCGCTGCTCAGCAGGTATGCCGGCACTCGAGTCTCGCTCAATCTCAACCCCGATGTCCTTGGAAGCATGGATGCCTGAACGGTTGCGGCGGTCGGCAATCCACATGAGAAGCGTCACAGCCGTAGCGGCAGCCGTGATAATCCAACTCAAGGGCTTGGACGCGGAGTGAACCCAAACAAAAGCCGCCGCGAACGCAGCGTAGATGACACACCAGCCCTGGAAAATCCTGACTCGCAAATCAGAGGCGTAGTGGTGCTCTTCGAAAATGAGTTTGTAACGCTCGGTGATGTCGATTGGCATATGTGTAGTTGTGTCGATTGTTTTGGTTGCGGGCGCGAGCGGCCTATCAGGTTTTCGGCCAGAGGCGGGTGTGGCCATGCACGATTCATGGGCGAGAGTTTAAGCTTCTTTGGCGGCAGATGACAAGTGAGGATCTCGCCGATTCCATGAGCAATCGCTCCGTCCAAGTCCGACTCGACTTCCGTGTGCGGAGTGAGTTTGGCAGGTTATCGCGGAAGCGGAATTCGCCCTATTGCCAGTAGAATTCCGTCGAGCAGCGCGTGGGGATTTGGGGGACAGCCGGGAATGTAAACGTCCACCGGGATGATGGAATCCACGCCCCCGCACGTGGCGTAGTTCACGCCGAAGATGCCGCCACTGCAACCACAGGCGCCGACGGCGACGACGAGCCGCGGCTGCGGGGTCGCGTCGAAGGTTTTCCTGACCGGTGACCAGCAGCATGTCCGCGTGGCGGGGAGAGGCGACAAAATGGATACCGAAGCGTTCGAGGTCATACACCGGGCTGTTGAGGCCGTGGATTTCGATCTCGCAGCCATTGCAGGAGCCGGCGTCCACCTGACGGATGTGAAGCGAGCGGCCGAGCACGGAGTGAATGCGCTTTTGGAGTTGCTCGCCGAGGGCACTAACTGAATCGCCGCTTGAGCCGGCGGTAGTCGGGCCCTCGATCAAACGCTCGTGGGAGCCGTCGCGAGCCAGTTGGTATCTGGCCGTGAACTGGAGGCTGGCGCGCCGGCGGGCGGCCAGTTCGCACTGGGTCGTTATGCGGATGGCTTTGTCCACGTCGGCGCACAGGCCGCAGAAAATGCATTTGCCCAGGTCAAGCGTCGCCGTGCGCGTCGTGTGCTCATCGCGGAACTCGATGGCGCCCGTCGGACAAATGGCGGCGGCGGGCCGGGCATCTTTCCAGTTCGCCCAATCAATCTCCGGCTTGCCGCGCGCGCGATTGGAGACTTCCGGCGGCGTCTCGGGATAGCTGGTCGTGACGACGCCGATCTTCAAACTTTGGCGGAGGGTTTCAAACATGGTCAGCGGTCCGTTCCCGAATAGGAGAGGTTGAAGCTTTTGTTCACCACAGGGAAATCCGGGATGATGTTACCCAGGATGGCTTCGCTCAACGCCGGCCAGTTTTGCAGCGAGGGGTCTTTCACTT
>CAZZAQ010000384.1:4083-5284 GCA_964652165.1 uncultured Bifidobacterium sp. | reverse complement strand
GTGGGGCGAGCGTCCTCGCGAGCCGGCTCGTCAGTAGCCTCGCCCCACCAAACTGTGCCACTACCGTCAAACGACTTGTCTCGCTTCGGAGGAGGCGGCATTCTGCCGAAGCGATTTTGATTCGACCTCGTGAACCCATGACCGAGCCCGCCATCACACCCCAGTTGGTCCAGCAACACAATCTGACGCCGGAGGAGTTCGCCCGCATCCAGGCCATTCTCGGCCGCGAGCCGAGCTACACGGAGCTGGGCATCTTCTCGGTGATGTGGAGCGAGCATTGCTCGTACAAGAACACGCGGCCGTTGTTGAAAACCTTCCCTACGAAGTCCCCGAGGATTCTCGTCGGCGCCGGCGAGGAGAACGCGGGAATCCTCGACATCGGCGACGGGCTGGCCATCGCTTTCAAGATCGAGTCGCACAACCATCCCAGCGCCGTCGAGCCGTTCCAGGGCGCCGCGACGGGCGTCGGCGGCATCGTGCGCGACATCTTCACGATGGGCGCGCGGCCGGTGTGCGCGATGAACTCGCTGCGGTTCGGGCCGATCACCGCGGAAGTCGTGAGTGGGAAAGCGGGTAAGCCGGTGAGTGAGAAAACAGTTGAGAGTCGAAGTCAGTTGAGAGTTGAGAATGCTTCCCCTCCCTCAACTCTCAACACAAGCTCCTCTCAACTCTCCACTCAAATCACCCACTCACCCGCTCACCCACTCACCCACTTACCCGCCCCCGGCGAACCGCCTCAGGAAGTTCTCAACAACCGCCGCCTGTTCAGCGGCGTCGTCAGCGGCATCGCCCATTACGGCAATTGCTTCGGCATCCCGACAATCGCGGGCGAAGTGTACTTCGACAAGAGTTACGAAGGGAATCCGCTCGTGAACGCGTTTTGCCTAGGCGTCCTGCGTCACGAACAGATCGTGCGCGGGGCCGCCCGAGGCATCGGCAATCCGGTCTTCTACGTCGGGCCGGCGACGGGCCGGGACGGGCTGGCGGGCGCGGCGTTCGCTTCGCAGGATTTGACCGACGAATCCGCGCAGCAACAACGCGGCGCGGTGCAAGTGGGCGATCCATTCATGGAAAAGCTGGTGTGCGAAGCCTGCCTCGAACTGCTCGCCACGGGGGCCGTGGCCGGCATCCAGGACATGGGCGCGGCGGGGCTCACGTGTTCGACTTGCGAGACGGCGGCACGCGCCGGCACAGGCATTGA
>CAZZAQ010000384.1:0-4073 GCA_964652165.1 uncultured Bifidobacterium sp. | reverse complement strand
CGAGCTATGAGATCATGCTTTCCGAATCGCAGGAGCGCATGCTCATCATTGTGACCAAGGGCCGCGAGGAGGAGGTCAAGCGCATCTTTGACAAATGGGACTTGCCGTGGGCACAGATTGGCATCGTCACCGATACCGGCCGCATGGTGGTCAAACACAACGGCCGCGTCGTGGCCGACATCCCAGCCCGCAAGCTCGCCGACGAGGCGCCGGTCTATCAGCGTGAGGCCGAGGAACCGGCCTACTTGAAGGAGGTGCGCGCGTTTCGCCTCGACGGAATTCCGGACTACGTGGGAGGCGTGATAGTTGAAGAGGAGGCTGGGAAAATTTATCGTGGAAAAGTCGTCTCGGTCAGAGAATTTGGCTGCTTTGTCGAATATATGACCGGGAAGGAGGGGCTGCTTCACATTAGTGAATTGGCGACGATTCGCCCGAACCGAATCGAGGATGTTGTCAAGGTTGGCGATGAGATACAGGTCAAACACTTGGGCCCGGACGAAAAGGGCCGCGTGCTTCTCTCTCGCAAGGCCGCAATGGCCGAATGCGACGAACACACAACCGGCAATGGACAAGTGCCATTCGCGGGTGGTCGGTCGCCCGTGGATCATCTGAAGCAACTGCTGGCTTGGCCCTCCATCGCGTCGAAGAACTGGGTTTACCGCCAATACGACCACATGGTTCGCGACGGCACGGTAGTCTGCCCCGGCAGCGACGCAGCGGTGCTGCGCCTCAAAGCGGACTCACTGCCCGAGACGGATTCCACGCAACACGCATCACGCATCACGCCTCAGAAGTTCATCGCCCTCACCGTGGATTGCAACGGCGCCTACGTCTACCTCGACCCGTACGAAGGCGGAAAAATCGCGGTGACTGAAGCCTGCCGCAATCTGGCTTGCGCCGGCGCCACACCGCTCGGCGTGACCGACAACCTCAACATGCCCAGCCCGCTCCAGCCCGAATTGTTCTGGCAGATCAAGGAATCGGTCCGGGGCCTGGCCGAGGCCTGCCGCGCCTTCAACGCGCCCGTCACTGGCGGCAACTGCTCGCTCTACAACCAGAGCCCGGCCGGCCCGATTGATCCGACGCCCACGGTGGCGGTGGTCGGCCTCATCGAAAAGGCGGAGCACATCACCACCCAGTGGTTCAAGGACGAGGGCGACGCGGTCATCCTGCTCGGCCAACCCGTGGACACCGCCGACCCGCTTCAGGGCCTGGGCGGCTCGGCCTGCCTCCAGGTCATCCACGGCCTGAAGACCGGCTCGCCCCCGCGCTGCGATCTTGAAGTCGCCGCGACACTGCACACGACGCTGCTCGGTCTGATCCAGGCTGGCGGCATCAAGAGCGCGCACGATTGCAGCGAAGGCGGCCTGGCCGTGGCGCTGGCCGAGTGTTGCATCAGCCAGCAACTGGCGCGGGAAACACCGCGTCTCATCGGCGCGCAGATTGACCTTTCAGCCCTCAAAGAGTCCCGTCTGGACGCCCTTCTCTTTGGCGAAACGCAGAGCCGTGTTGTCATCACCACCAAGGCCCTCGACGCCGTAAAAGTCGTCGAGCGGGCGAAACTACTCGGCGTGCCGGCCGCCCGCATCGGGACCGTCGGCGGTGACCAACTCCTGATCCAGACTTCGGCCGGCGAGTTCTCCGCCGCGGTCGGCGAGTTGCACGACTGCTGGTGGCACGCGATCGCCCGCGCGATGAAGGACTGAAGAACCCGCAGGGAATGGCAACGTAGGGTAGGCGTCTCGCCTGCCCAGCGCCGAAGGCGCGTCCCCATTTGGCCGCTGCGCGGCCAGGGCAGGCGAGACGCCTGCCCTACGTTGGCGGCGCGCTGGTGACTGTGCCCAATGGGTGTCCGGTTCGCGCAAGTCCGGACTGCCCACCGAGCGCGCTTCACCAATCCGGAAATTGCCGAAGTCGCAAGAAAGCGAGGTGCACCCTGGGCTGAAAATTCCCGCAATGAATGATTGCAGCCGCCCGCGCTTTTGGTAACAATACGATGGCAAGAACGAACGCGAATCAGTTCCATTCGCACCCGATTGATGAGCGAAAGCATGGTCGAAACCAAAGCGGGCCGGCGCATTTTCCGTCGGCCTCCCGGTAAGCAGGGCCTTTACGATCCCGCCTTCGAGCACGACGCTTGCGGCGTCGGGTTCGTCGTCAATATCAAGGGGCGCAAGTCCCATTCGATTGTCCGCAACGCGCTGGAGGTCCTGATAAATCTTGACCATCGCGGCGCTTGCGGCTGCGAGGCCAACACGGGCGACGGGGCGGGCATCCTGCTCCAGATGCCGCACGAGTTCCTGAAGCTCGCCTCGAAGGAGGCCGGCGTGGCGCTGCCCGGCGAAAAGGAGTACGGCGTGGGCATGATGTACTTGCCGCCCGACGCGGGCGAGCGCCGCGAATGTGAGCAGGCGTTCGAGCAAATCGTCGCCGAGGAAGGCCAGCGCGTGCTGGGCTGGCGCACGGTGCCGACCTGCAACGACCCGTTGGGCGAGACAGCCAAGGCCAGCGAGCCGTGCATGCGGCAGGTGTTCATCGGGCGCAGCGGGAAACTGGCCGACGACATGGCGTTCGAGCGGAAGCTCTACGTCATCCGCAAGCGCTCGGAAAATACCATTCGCTACTCGGGCAAATTCGCGGGCGGGCACTTCTTCTACATCTCCAGCCTCTCCTACAAAACGTGCATCTACAAAGGCATGTTGATGCCCGTGCAGTTGGAGCAGTACTACGCCGACCTTCGCCACCCGGCGATGGAATCGGCCCTGGCGCTGGTGCACTCGCGCTTCTCGACGAACACGTTTCCGAGCTGGGAACGCAGCCACCCCTACCGCTACCTGGCGCACAACGGCGAAATCAACACGCTGCGCGGCAACATCAACTGGATGCGCGCCCGCCAGTCGATGATGGCCAGCGACCTGTTCGGGGACGATCTGCCGAAGCTCTTTCCGATCATCAACACCGACGGCTCCGACTCGGCGATGTTCGACAACTGCCTCGAGTTGCTCGTGCTGGCCGGCCGTTCGCTGCCGCACGCGGTGATGATGATGATCCCCGAGCCGTGGACGAAGCACGAGTCAATGAGCGACGAAAAGAAGGCCTTCTACGAATTCCACTCCTGCCTCATGGAGCCATGGGACGGCCCGGCGTCGATTGCATTCACCGACGGCAAAAAGATCGGCGCGGTGCTCGACCGCAATGGGCTTCGGCCCTCGCGTTATTACGTGACGAAGGACGACCTGGTGATCATGGCCTCCGAAGCTGGAGTCCTCGAAGTGCCGCCGGAAAAGGTCGCGCTCAAGGGGCGCCTCCAGCCCGGCCGCATTTTCTTCGTGGACACCGAGGCGGGCCGGATCGTGGGCGACGACGAAATCAAGAGCACGCTGGCCGGCGAGCATCCCTACCGCCAATGGGTCGAGCAGCACATGATCGAACTGGCGACGCTGCCCGAGCCGCCGCACATCCACGAGCCGGACCACGACACGGTGCTTCAGCGCCAACAGGCGTTTGGGTACAGCTTCGAGGACTTGCGCATCCTGATGGCGCCGATGGCCCGCGACGGCGTCGAGGCCGTGGGTTCGATGGGCACCGACACGCCCCTGGCCGTGCTGTCCGACAAATCACAGCCGCTCTTCAATTATTTCAAGCAACTCTTCGCGCAGGTCACCAACCCGCCCATCGACTGCATCCGCGAGGAAATCGTCACGTCCGCGGAAACAACGATTGGCTCGGAGAAAAACTTGCTGCGCCCGCAGCCAGACAGTTGCCATCTCATCGAGTTGAAGTCGCCGATCCTCACGAACGAGGAACTGGCCAGGCTGCGGCACATCCATTCACCGGGCTACAAGTCGGTCACGCTGCCCATTCTCTACGAGGTCGCCGGCGGCGCCAACGGCCTGGAGCAAGCGATGGAGAGGGTGTTCGCCGCCGCGGACAAGGCCATCGCCGAGGGCGTCAACATCCTCATCCTCTCAGACCGCGGCATCGATCACGACCATGTCTTTATCCCGACGCTGCTGGCGGTCAGCGGACTCTAGCGCAACGACGACTTCAACGGCACCTGATTGCCGGGAGAG
>CAZZAQ010000383.1:2625-5298 GCA_964652165.1 uncultured Bifidobacterium sp. | reverse complement strand
CAGACAAGCAAAACAAGTTAGCGCTTATGGGGCGTTGCCCTGGGCTGGATTATTGTAGCCTTTCAGGCTGGCCGGCCCTCGACCTCACAAACCAACCGAGCCAAGTGAGCTTGCCAGAAATGGAGATGCGCCCGCACCACGACACGCCTTGAAACTGTCATTGCCTTCAAGGGGAGAATCCGCTATTGGTATTTAATTCAACACTAAATGCGCCCGAACCGATTTGCCTGGCTCAATTCTTCTGTTTCGCCTGATGCCCATGCTCGCGTCTCACAACGGGCGGACGAATTGGAGCAGGCGAATTGGAAACGGGGTTCGTGCGCAACCTGCGAGACTTTTCGCTGAGATGGTCCCAACAGGATGTCAAAGCTTGAGACGGACAAATCAGTTATGAAAACAATGCGCGCGTTTCTCACCGGGATGGTCCTCCTCTTCGGCCTCACCGTCGCCATGCCGGCCCCGGCCGCGGTGCTGATCAACTCCAACGCCTTCTGGAAATACTGGAAAGGCACGACGGAGGCATCCACCGTGCCGGACACCCGGGCCTGGCGCTCCAACTCGTTCAACGATGCGGGCTGGCTCTCGGGCCCCGCGCCGTTCTGGTACGACACGACGGGGGACAGTTCCACACTGCCCGGCGGCACTCAGTTGTCCGACATGATCAACACCTATACCTGCATCTTCATGCGCCAGACGTTTACCCTGACCAACGTGGCTGAAATCAGCGCGCTGCGGCTGGGCGCGCTGTGCGACGACGGGTTTATCGCCTGGATCAATGGCGTGGAAGTTTACCGCTACAACATGCCGGGGGGCGATCCGGCCATCGGAACGTTTTTGGCGAGCACGGCGGCCGGCGAGCCCGTTCAGTTTACCACCTATAATCTGACCGCGCCCGCGCCGTCCAGCTACCTGCTGGTGGGCGCCAACACGCTCGCGATCCAGGCGTTCAACGCGACGCTGGGCAGTTCCGATCTCGATTTCGACACGTCGCTGACCTCCTTCATCCTCGATCCCACTCCACCCGTGGTTTCCATGGTCACGCCGATGCCGGGAACCTTGACCGAATTGACCCAGATCACCGTCGAATTCAACGAGCCGGTCATCGGGGTCAACGCCACGGACCTGCTGGTCAACGGCCAGTTCGCCAGTTCCGTTTCCGGCTCCGGCGCCACCTACGCCTTCTCCTTCCTCCAACCCGCCTACGGCCTGGTGCAAATCTCCTGGGACGTTGGCCACGGCATCACCGACCTGGCGCTGCCGGGCAATCTCTTCAATGCCACTGGGCCGGGCGCGACCTGGCAATATACGCTCGTGGACACGACGCCTCCGGGGGTCGCCAATGTAACCCCGACCCCCGGTTTCACTGTGCCGGCGCTTGGGAGCATTGAAGTGCTGTTCAGCGAACCCGTCTCGGGAGTCACCGCCGGGGATTTGCTCATCAACAACGTCCCCGCCACCAATGTCACCGCCGTCACCCCCGCCCAATACCTCTTCCAATTCGCGCAGCCGGCCAGCGGCACCATCCAGATTACCTGGGCCAACAACCACGGCATCCAGGACCTGGCCGCTTCCCCCAACCCTTTTCCCGGCGGGGGCTGGAGCTACGTGCTGGACCCCAACGCCGCCTCCACGCGGCTGTTGATTAGCGAGTTTGTGGCGGAGAACGACAATGGCATTCTCGACGACGACCTGGAAAAGTCCGATTGGATCGAAATCTACAACGCCGGCTCCGCGACGGTGAATTTGGCAAACTGGTTTTTGACCGACAAAGCCGACAACCTCGACAAATGGCAGTTCCCCTCCACCAATCTGCCGCCCAACGCCTATCTGCTCGTGTGGGCGTCGGAGAAGGACAGGCGTGTCGCCGGGGCGCCGCTGCACACCAACTTCAAGCTGGAAGTCAGCGGGGAGTATCTGGCCCTGGTGCGCTCGAACATGGCGGGCGGCCTGGAAGTCATCTGGGAATACACGCCGGACTATCCCAACCAGGAGCCAAACATCTCCTATGGTCTGGCAATGAATGTCGGCCCGTACAGCACGCTCATCCCGACCGGCGCGACCGCCAAGGTGCTGATCCCCACGGGCGATCTGGGCGTGGGCTGGACCGCCCCGGGATTCATCGACTCAGGCTGGTCCAGTGCCGTGACCGGCATCGGCTTCGACACCGGCACCAATTACGATCCCGGCATCGCCACCGACATCCAGGCGCAGATGCTCAACGTCAACCCTTCGGCCTTCATCCGAATCCCGTTCACCGTTCCCGACCCGTCGGTCATTCAGGACCTGCGGCTGCGGCTGAGGTATGATGACGGCCTGGTCGCCTACCTCAACGGCGTCGAGGCGCTGCGGGTGAACGCCCCCGCCAACCCGCAATGGAACTCGCCAGCCACGGCATTGCACGGCAGCAGCTCCGGCGCTTCCGGGATACTCCAGGCCGATTTCGACACGGTCACCAACACCTACACCGCTTCGCAACAAGGCGTGGCGCCCGCCCCTTCCATTCAGGTGGCCAACGCCGGATCCACCGGCCGGTTCCTGCGGCTGATCTATGACGGCATCAACAACAACATCAACTCCATCGCCTTCAACCAGACCGCGCCCGGACTCTGGGAGACGATCACGGCGGACTTCGATTTCCGTATCTTCAACGCGGCGAACAACCCGGCGGATGGC
>CAZZAQ010000383.1:0-2615 GCA_964652165.1 uncultured Bifidobacterium sp. | reverse complement strand
ATGCTGATTCCGGTCTCGACCTACGGCGCCAGCGGCGTCGGAGTGAACCCAATCGGCGCGGTCGAGGAGCCGAATTTCGCCGGTGTGTTCGCCATCGGTTTCGACGTTTACCCGCGCAGCACCCAAAACGACGTGTCGGCGCATTGGAGTGGCGCGGAGTATCAGAACATGACAATGGTCAATGCGGACATCAATCTCACTTCGGGCAATTTTCATCACGCCAAGGTTTCTCTGGTCCACGTGTCGGGCGGCGCGCGGGTGACCGTGACGCTGACGCCCAACATCAACCTGACCCCCGGCACGCCGTACACGCCGATCAACAACCTCTTCATCCCCGGCTTGAACGCCTTCAACAATCGCGTCCAGTTCGGCGGGCGCACGGGAGGCCTGAACATGAACGTGGATTTGGACAACATCGTTGTGCAGTTCGGCTTCCCCTCTGGCATGGTTCCGCTGGAGGAATTCAACCTCTCGAGTTCGCTCAACACCCTGGTGCCCGGGCCCAATGTACTGGCCATTCATGGACTGAACCGGGCAATCGATGATGGCGATTTCCTGATCTTGCCCGAACTGGTCGGCCGCAGCGTGGCCGTGCTGACCAACACACAGCTTTACTATGCCCAGCCGACACCCGGCTCGGCCAACGAGGGCGGCGCCGCCGGCCTGGCCGGGGAGGTCATCTTCTCGATGCCGGGGGGCGTTTACACCAACATGCCCAACATCAGCGTCGCGCTCAGCACACTGACGCCCAACGCGACGATCCGCTACACCATCGACGGCACGACCCCCACGGCCGCTTCACCGCTCTACGCCACCCCTTTGATTATTGCCAACTCCACGGTCGTCAAGGCCCGCGTCTTCGCGACCGGCATGCTCCCTGGTCGTATCATCGTGCAAACGTACACGATGCTCGGGTCGGACGTGTTTACATTCAGCTCGAACCTGCCGCTGGTGATTATTGACACCTTCGGCCAGGGAATTATCGCGGATCTAAAAATTCCCGCTTCGATGGTGTTTATCGACACGTTCCGCGGCCGGGCTTCGCTGCGAGACACCCCGGACGCGAAGGTCCGCGCCGGCATCGAGCTGCGCGGCTCCAGCTCCCTCGGCTTCCCGAAAAACTCGATGGGCTTTGAAACGCGGGACGAAAATACCAACGATTTCAAAGTGTCGCTGCTCGGAATGCCTGCTGAATCGGACTGGGTGCTCTATGCGCCCTACACGGACAAGACGTTCATGAACGATTATCTGGCGTACGAGTTGTGGGACGCCATGGGCCGCTACGCGGTGAGACGCCGGTTCGTCGAGGTCTTTCGCGACACGACGGGCGGGCGGCTGACCTACGCCGATTATTGGGGCATCTACGTGTTGCTGGAGAAAATCAAAATCGACAACGACCGGGTGGACATTGCGGAGCTGAACGGCGGCGACAACACCGCGCCGAGCGTGACCGGCGGGTACATCCTCAAGCGCGACCGTTTCGATGGCAATGAGTACACGTTCAATGTCCCTGGGGGCACGGGCTTCGGAGGCACGACTCTGGGGGTGGAGGATCCAAAAGGGGCGCAAATCAGCACGGCGCAGAAGAACTGGCTGGTGGCTTGGTTTACGCAGGTGTCGGCGGCGCTCTCCAGCCCAAGCTGGACCAACCCAGTGACCGGCTACGCGGCCTATATCGACGCGGATTCCTTCATCGACCATTACTGGATCGTCGAGATGCCCAAGCAGATCGATGGCTACCGCCTGAGCAACTTTTACCACAAGGACCGCAACGGCAAACTGAAGGAGGGGCCGATCTGGGATTGGAACCTGGCCTTTGGCAACGCCAACTACCTGGAAGGCGGCCTGACCAACAATTACTACGCGCCGGCCGTCGGCGATGCCGATTATTTGTATTACCGGCGGTTGTTCGCCGATCCCGATTTTTACCAGAAGCACATCGACCGGTGGTTCGCGCTGCGCACGAACGTCTTTGCCACTTCCAACCTCCTGGCGCGCGTGAGCGCCATCACGAACCTGCTGAATGAATCGCAGGCGCGCGACTTCGTGAAATGGCCGCGGCTCGGCACTTACGTCTGGCCCAACCCGAATGGTTCCGCCGGCGGCTGGAATGTGGACTTTCAAAACCCGCCGACTTACGCCCTCATCATCAGCAACATGATTTACTGGCTCAACGGTCGTCTGGCATGGATTGACGCCCAGTTTCCCGCCAAACCCCCGGTGTTCAGCTTGCCTGGGGGATCCGTTCCCTCGGGAACGGTCCTGGCCATCACGGCTCCGGCCGGCACGATTTATTACACGCTCAACGGCACCGACCCGCGCGGCGCAGGCGGAAATCCCGCCCCGGGCGTCCTCACTTACTCCGGCGCGATCACGATCACCACCAACGTCGGCGTCTTTGCCCGGGCCCGGGTCGGCACGGGGGCCAACTCCTGGAGCGGGCCGACCGTGGCCCCCTACGTCATCGAGACGCCCAAGCTGATCATCACCGAGATCATGTTCCACCCTGACCCGCCCCCGCCCGGCAGCACGAACGTGGACGAGGACTTTGAATACATTGAAGTGAAGAACAACGGCGCGACCCCGATCAACCTTCTCCGCTCCCGAATCAGCGG
>CAZZAQ010000382.1:2666-5315 GCA_964652165.1 uncultured Bifidobacterium sp. | reverse complement strand
AAAGATGTCATCGCTACGCCCGAGGGTCTGAAAGTGTTTCCCGAGGACGTCGAGTCCGTGGTCAACTCCGTACCCGGAATCTATCCCGGTCGGGTGGTTGCTTTTGGTGTGGAAGACCAACAGTACGGAACCCAGGCCCTCGCCGTCGTGGCGGAACTCAAGGACGATTACACCGATGCCGCTGCCCGCCGCCTGGAGAAGGAGGTCCGCAAGCTGGTGCTGGCCACTATTGCGATCGCACCCCGCTTTGTCGCCATCGTTCCCCAGCGCTGGATCGTGAAAAGCACCGCCGGCAAGATCTCGCGCCGCGACACCCGCGACCGCTTCCTTCGCGAGAAACTTCCAGCACTTCCAACTCAGAAGGAGCTTGATGCCTGAGGACGCCAAACTCCAGGACGCCGTCGCCGAAGTCGTCGCTGCTCTGACCGGTCGCACGGTGTCGGAGCGCGAAACCCTGATTTCGTCGGGAATGATCGATTCCCTTTCCATTCTTCGGCTCATTGCCATGCTGGAAAAAAAGCTTGGGGTGATCATTCCCACCGAATCGCTCCAGCCCGATGATTTCGACAGCATTGCTCTGATCGTCGAAACCGTACAGCGCGTGTCCCGCCCCGCCGGCTGAAGCCGACCATGCCCTTCAATTCCTATCCCTATCTTGGGTGTCTGGCGCTGGCCGTTTTGGTGTATTGGCAACTGCCCCATCGCCTGCGCGGCTTCTATTTGCTTCTGGTCAGCGTCCTCTACTACGGCACCTGGAACCCTAACCACATCGTCATTCCGCTCTCCCTTTGCCTGCTGGTTTGGCTGATCAGCCGGCCCATGACAGCCCCGCAAGCCAACCCGCGCCGCTGGATGTGGCTGGGGATTGGGTTGGTTTTGCTGGTCTTGGGCTTCTTCAAGTACCGCCACTTTTTCCTGCAAGCCTCCGGCTCCGTGCTCGCTCCACTCGACCTCCAGCCCGTCGCCTTGGCGGCCGGCGTGGGCCTGCCCCTGGGGATTTCGTTCTATTCCTTCGAAGCCATCAGCTACCTCATCGATTCCAGGCAGCGCCGCATTGCCAGGCCGCCGCTTCTGCAGCTTTGTAACTTCGTCATGTTCTGGCCCCACCTCATGGCCGGGCCCATCGTTCGAGTACGCGAACTGGTTCCCCAGTTGCTCGAGGCGCGTACCTTCCGTCCCGGTTTTCTCATCGCCGGACTCGACCGCATTCTCTGGGGGCTGGTCCAGAAAAACGCCATCGCCAATCCTATCGGCCGCTGGGTGGAAGAAGGCTTACAACCGGAGCGGCTTCCCACCACTGCCGATGCATGGTTCCTGGCCATTGGGTTCGGTTTCCAGATCTACTTCGATTTCGCCGGCTACAGCAACATGGCCATCGGCGCCGCTCGCATGCTGGGCATCGAGTTTCCCCAGAACTTCCGCTTCCCCTTCCACGCCAGCGCCCCGCCCGACTTTTGGGCGCGCTGGCACATGACCCTTTCCCGGTGGGTTCGGGACTACCTTTTCTTTCCCATCAACGCCCGCTTCCAGGGCGCGCCCCTGCCCCTGTATCTCAGCCTGCTGGGGATCATGGCTCTGGTCGGGCTCTGGCACGGGGCTGGCTGGGGCTTCGTGCTCTGGGGGATGGCGCATGGTGCGGCTATGGTGCTTTTCCGCATTTACGAAAGCCTGGCCTCGGAAGGCATCCGGAGTTCCCTCGCCGCCAGGGTCGGCTGGCGTGTGTTCACGCTCCTGGTGGTCACCGTGGCGTGGGTACCGTTCCGCGCAGAGAATCTCTCGCAGGCAGCCGAACTCCTGCAGACCATGTTCTTTGGCCTTGTTCCCGGGCTCGCGCTCCCCAGCCGGTTCTATCAGGCAACCGTCCTGGTGGCCGTCTTCTGCGGGTTCGAACCCTTGTTGGTCCGCTTTCTGGAGTGGCTGGAGTCGGGCGCGGCGCAGCAGGATCGGCGGCGCTCGGTGGCCCTGGTGCTCGTACGCTGCGTCACCTACGCCTGCGCTGTGCTCCTGTTCATGATTTTCGACGAGCAGGAAACGGAGTTCATCTACTTCCGCTTTTGAGGACCGCGTGGGCAGCCTTGCGCCGCGACTCGACCAATTGGCGAACCGGCTCCGCTTCGCCCAGCACTCTGGCCGCCTCTTCTGCGAACCGGGCTGAGCCCCGGTCCTTGTAATGCACGGAATCCAGGAAATGCTGGCTATCTCCAGGAATGCGCTCGGCGACATCAATTAGAAGCAGTCTCTTGTCTCGGGCCACCTGGCGGATGATCTCGTTGTATTCCTCGGAGCCTTGCAGGATGGTCTGTGGCGTCAGCCAGGGAGCGTGATACAGCGTCATGCTGCAGCTTTCCAACTGCTCCCGCGGTGACTGGGTGCGCCGGACTTTGTAGGGAAACGTGGCCAGCGCTACCACGGGCGCCTCCTTCTGCGCCTGCTCGGCCAGCAAGCTCAGCCGTTCGCGGAAGCCCGCCGACAATTCGCCCGGCTTGAGTGCCAGGGACTGTTGGGATTCCGCGGCTTTCTTGGCCTGCTGCACGCGCAGGTACGACTCGATGTTCTGCGTGGTCAGCTTCCACAGTAGCGACCACCGGTCCAGCACGCTGTCCTCGGCGATGCCGCTTACAAGGTCAGGTGGAACCCGTTCGAAGGCTG
>CAZZAQ010000382.1:1401-2656 GCA_964652165.1 uncultured Bifidobacterium sp. | reverse complement strand
GGGGTGAATCGAAACACTTTCGTCTTGCCACTTCGGATGTCCTCGGCGATGCCGCCGGAGTAGACGCCCTGCGCTTCGGCCAGTTTGCGGCTGTCCGTCAGCATGTCCAGGGAAGCGTGGTTGATGAGAATGATGTCCGGCTGCATGGGCTTCAGCCGATACTGCAGCGCTTTCAACGATTGATTGACGGTGTAACCGGGAAAGGCGCTGTTCACGTAGTCGAACTTCACGTCCGGCCAGGTTTTTTGCAGGACCTGCGTCAGTTGATCGGGCCAGGTAGCCTGGTTGCTGCTCGACTGCGAGCTGAAGGTGTTGGATTCCCCCAGAAAACCTAGACGGATAACGTTCGGAGCTTTGGGCTGCTCAATTTCCGGCCCGCGGAAACCCAGAGAGTTGATGGCGATGGTGCCGGTGGTTTCTCCGGCCAGGGGGATGGGCAACCGGGAAACGGGATCCTCGGCTACCGTAAAGGCTCCGATCCGCCCGCTGCCGTACTTGATCCGCTGGCGCACCCGTACCGCCCCCTCGAGGAAGAGCAGTCCACCCATCAGCACCAGCAGGCTGAGGACGGCGCGTTTCCCCGGTGACGCCTGCGTCCAAGTGGTTTCCAGGTTCGTCTTGTTTTCCTTTCCGGATTTTCAGTTGGAGCGTCCTGGCTGCGGGAACCCGGCCACGGCGCACCTCGCACCACTTCCCGAGAATCTCGGAACCACGTCCAAGCCGCTGGTTGCGGCCCTTTTCCACTAACATTACTCTGGCATTGTGCTGCTAGCAACCCTCGTGCCCGCCCTGGCCCGCGGTATCCCCGCGCGCTAGGGGTGCGCCCTTCCCCTCAAGCGGTTTGGTTACCACTTTCGGTGCCTAACGACTCCTAGGGAACGGTTCCATCCCGTCAGCCGGGTGGACCCGCAAGGTCCGTGACCCCGCGATCTGACCGGCCCGCTAGGGGTGGGAGGCTGGGGGCTGAAGGACGGCCTCGGCTGGCAGCAGCGACGGCCAGCGCATGTGTTCCGGACGCGGGATTCCCAGCGCCTCCAGCGCGGTGGGGGCGATGGCCATCAGCGGAACTTTTTCGGGATGGATCTTGCTCTTGCGGTTGGGCCGGCGAATCCACAGCAGTCCGTCGGAGTGGTGCATCCCGCTCTTGGTGTCCTCCACGTGGTAGAACACGTCGAAAAAAGGCGCCGAGCGGCCCGCGCCGGTGGCAAGCACGGCGTCCTCCGGCAGCCGGTCGGTGATGGCGCAGCCGCAGTAA
>CAZZAQ010000382.1:0-1391 GCA_964652165.1 uncultured Bifidobacterium sp. | reverse complement strand
CGCCCACCCGCAAGGCGCTCAGCCGCTGCTCCGCCTCCTGGGCCGCGGCTTCCGTTTCCAGGATCAGGTGAAACTGCTCCGACATCACCGGCGACACCTTGTGAGGAGCGGTCACCCCGGCAAACTCCATCAGGTTCTCGAATTTGTGCGGCCGATAAAACGTCTTGCCACCCTGCTCCTCGTAGATCAAACAGGGTTGCTGGCTCAAGGCCGTGCAGAAAATCAGCGTGGTTTGCGGGCCCGCCAGCTCCAGGAACCCGCCGATCAATTTGTCCATCTGCTGATACCCGAACAAAATGGCGTTCTCAAACTCATTCTGTTCCGCTTCGCTCGGCGCCACCTGGAAAAGCTCCGGCTCCAGGTTCCTCCAGTAGGAGTGCTGGAAGTGGGCTGTGCTGTTGGAAAAAAAAGTGGAGAGCTGCGGTTTCAGCTTGCCATAGCAGGAGCGAAACAGATCGAACTGCAGCCGGTCCAGGATGATCGCCCGTTTCCATCGGTGCCGCTTCCCGTTTTCCGACGCCAACTGCTGCACAATCGTGCCCACCGTCTCCGCCGACAACCCGTGCTGCACCATGAACGAGAGAAATCTAAGATAGTCGCCCTTGCTCAAGGGCACGCGCGTATTGGTGTGCTCCTGCACGTTCTGCTGCACGAATCGAAAATACGGCATCAGGCTCTCCGGACTGGGCGCAAAGCTGCTGGTCCAGGGATCGGGAAGAAAATATCCGTTCAGTGGCGCCTCGTACCGGCTGTTCATGCTGCCGCACACCCAGACCCGACCGCCCGCCGCCGACACCACGTCCCAAATGCATTTCTGCCGGAGCTTGTGGCCCTCGCCCAGCAACTGGATGCCGTGTTCGCTGTAGGGCACCCCGGCATGAACGCTTACCCATTGCACCCACGGGTTCAGCGTGGGCGGTTGGGAATCGGCTTCCGTCAGGTAGGCTTGCGATTCCTGGTAGAACTTCTGGAAGTTCGGCAGTTTTCCCTCGCCCAGGAAGCGGAACATGAGCGCCGGCGAGAGTTCGTTGAACTCGATGAGGATCACCGCCCGTGGATCGTTCATGCCCTTTTCTCTGCGGGTTGTGCCCAAGGACCCATGCCCGCAATTTTCCCCTGTCCAAGCGCGTGTTTGGAACAGCTCTGCGTATATTCTAACCCAGTCTTCCGTGCCTTTTGGGCGCTCCCGAGCAGCGCCGAAATGGCCGGATGCGCACGGCTGTGCCGGACCTGCTCCCGTAACGGACTAGAATTACTTCCGAAGCAGCCAGGTTGCTTTTCCTAATCGTACTGATCTAGGGGCAACAAGTGAACCTTCTCGTCACCGGCGGCGCCGGGTATGTCGGCAGCGTGGTTGCGTCTGAGCTTTTGCGGACTGGCCATATGGTCGT
>CAZZAQ010000381.1:3706-5322 GCA_964652165.1 uncultured Bifidobacterium sp. | reverse complement strand
CTTCGCATGAACAACACCGGCATTGCCCAGCGCCGATTCGTCACCGCCGCCGAAAAGGTGGATTTCCTTTCGCCCTGGACTCTCGAAGAATGGCTTTGCCGCGCCGACGTGGTCCCGAACCAGGAGCTCCTCATGGTCCGCGCGAACATGGAGCCGAAGCGCTCCCATCCGTTCCACACGCACCCGACGCGGGAGGAGATTATCTACATCATTTCCGGTCGCGCCGAACAGTGGGTGGGGAAGGCGCACCGCATCCTAGGTCCCGGCGAAATGGTGCTCATCCCTCGCGGCGAGGTGCATGGCACCTACAATCCGTTCAACGAGCGTCTGGTCTTCCTGGCGATCCTCGCCCCGAGCCAGGCCGCCGAGCCGGGCATCGTGGACGTGTCGAACGAGGAACCGTGGAAGTCGATACGGACCGGTTTTCCACCCGTGACTTCAGGCCGCGCGGGCACAGGTGAATCCTCCGATGAATTCACTCTGCCCGGCCACCGCCGCCGTGAGACGGCGGATTCGGTTCCGCTCACTTGATTCGATCATGAACCACTGGTCGTCGCTCCGCGCTCCTCAGCGCTTACACCCCGCTCCGAACGGATGGGAAGAGAGGACAAGCGGCGCAAGGCGAAATCGGACGACCAACCCCGGCCTCACCCCTCACCCCGGTCCTCTCCCCTCCCTACGAACCGGAGCGCCGAGCTCCTGCTCGGCTCGTCGAGAGACAGCGGGTTCGCGCCGAGCGGGAGCTCGGCGCTCCGACCGCGGTTCAGGGGTTCAATGCGCGAAGATTTGCTTCGGAGAGTTCTTTGAGGGGAGAGGGAGCCTGCCGCTCGCTTCGCTCGCGCCGCTCCTGGCCCTGTTCGCCTTCTCCCTTTCCGCCGCGCCGCGCCCGCATATCGTCGTCACCCTCGCCGACGACATCGCGCCGTTCGCGTTTGGAGGCAAGATCGGCCGCGTCATCGTCGAGGTCGGGAGATGAGATTCCGGACAGCCGCCATTTGCCCAGCCTGCGTCGCCTTGCTGTTCCTTTGTGCCGGCTTGCCCGCTGTCAACGCCGCAAACGCTGTTGCCCAACCCAACGTCCTGTTCATTGCCATTGACGACCTCAACGACTGGATCGGCTGCCTCGGCGGGCATCCGCAGGCCAGGACGCCGCACATTGACCGCCTAGCCGCGCGGGGCACGCTGTTCGCCAACGCGCATTGCCAGGCGCCGCTCTGCAATCCGTCTCGCGCCAGCCTGCTGACCGGCCTCCGCCCGTCCACCACGGGCGTCTATGGACTCCAGCCCGGCATCCGTGACGTTGCGAAGCTGAAGCAGCACGTCACGCTCCCGCAATACTTCGCCCAGCACGGATACAAAACGGCCTGCTTCGGAAAGGTGTTCCACGACGGCTCGATTCCGCCGCGCGAGCGGACCAACGAGTTCCACGTCTGGGGCGAAGCCGGCCCGATGCCGTATCCACCGAAGAAACTCGTCGAGACGCCCGATCCGATGAAAGCCGTCGACTGGGGCATTTTCCCCGAGTATGACCGCGAGCAGGCCGATTGGAAAATCGCGAGCGCCGCCATCGCGCACCTCGAGGCGCAGACCAACCCGCAGCCGTTTTTCCTGGCCGT
>CAZZAQ010000381.1:0-3696 GCA_964652165.1 uncultured Bifidobacterium sp. | reverse complement strand
CCTGCCACATGTCCCTTGCTTCGCGTCGAAGAAGTGGTTCGACCTTTATCCCGAAGAAGGGCTCGTGCTGCCATCGGTGAAAGAAGACGACCGCGATGACGTGCCGCGCTTCGCGGGCTACCTGCACTGGCGCCTGCCCGAGCCGCGCCTCGCCTGGCTCAAGAGCAGAGGCCAGTGGCGTCCGCTGGTGCGCGCCTACCTGGCGAGCACCAGTTTCATGGACAGCCAGGTCGGCCGGTTGCTGGACGCCCTCGACGCGTCCGGCCGCGCGAGCAACACAGTCGTCGTCCTTTGGAGCGACCACGGCTGGCATCTCGGCGAGAAAGGGATCACCGGCAAGACCACGCTTTGGGAACGCTCGACGCGCGTGCCGCTCCTCTTCGCGGGGCCGGGCGTGTCGAAGAATGCCCGCTGCGCGCGCCCCGTCGAATTGCTTGACCTCTACCCGACCCTCATCGAACTCTGCGGTCTGCCGGAGAGATCGGGGCTTGAAGGCCACAGTCTTGCGCCGCAGTTGAAGGACGCGGGCGCGCCGCGCCCCTGGCCCGCCATCACGACTCATAATCACGACAACCACACTGTCCGCGCCGAAGGCTGGCGCTACATCCGTTACGCCGACGGCTCGGAGGAACTTTACGATGAACGCGTCGACCGAAACGAATGGTTCAACCTCGCCCACGACCCGCGCCACACCGGCACGAAGCGCGAGTTGGCCAAGTGGCTCCCGAAGGCCAGCGCTCCGCCCGTGCCTGGCAGCGCGCACCGCGTGTTGGTCTACACCAACGGCGTGGCGGTGTGGGAAGGCAAGGTCATCCTTCCCGACGAACCGATGCCGCAGTGACGGGGCCGCTCGCTCGAACCACGGTCGTGTGGCCCGCGGCCGCTGGAAACGTTGAACCGTTAAATCGTTGAATCGTTAAAGAGGTGAAACGGCGAGCGGCCAGGCGCTTCAACGCTTCAACGCTTCAACGCTTCAACGCTTTAACGCTTCAACGCTTTAACGCTTTAACGCTTCAACGATTTAACGATTTAACGATTCAACGATTTAACGCTTCAACCCATCACTCCCCGCCCGGATTCGGACCCAATGCAGCCGGCGAGTTTTTCTTCAGCATCTCCGGCAGCGTCGTCGTGAGCGCGGGCACGTAGGTAATCAACAGCACGCCCAGCAGCAGCACGAGGATCATCGGCCACACGGCGCGCACCACGGCGCTCACCGGCTTGTTAAAACGGTAACTGGCCAGGAACAGGTTCATTCCCACGGGAGGCGTGAGGAAACCGAGTTGCAGGTTCGCCAGGAAAATGATGCCGAGGTGCAGCGGGTCGATGCCGAACGCCATCCCCATCGGCACGATCAAGGGCACGACGACGATGATGGCCGAATAGATGTCCATCAGACAGCCGACGATGAGCAGGAACAGATTTAACAGAAGCAGGAACACCCACGGCGAGTGGACCGCCCGGCGAATCCATTCCGCGCCCGCCGTCGGCACTTCGGCGCGGATGAGGAATTGGGTCAGGCCCATCGCGACGCCGAGAATCAACAACACGCCGCCGATAATCAGGCCGCACTCGACCATCGCACGCGGCACGTCCTTGCGGAACGAAAGGTCGCGATGCAGCACGGTCTGCGTGAGGAAGGCATAGAGCGCCGCCAGCGCCGCGGCTTCGACCGTGGTCGCCAGGCCGCTCAACAACGCGCCAAGCGCGACCACTGGCACGAGCAGTTCCCACTTGGCCTCCCAGACGGCGCCGCGGGCTTCGCGCCACTTGAACGAACGGCCGGCGGCCGCTCCGCGCGGGCCGGCGAGGGTGGCCCAGACGGCGGTCAGCACCAGCAGCAGCATGCCGGGGCCGAGGCCGGCGAGAAAAAGCTGGTTGATCGTCACTTCCGGCGCGGATTGTCCGGCGGGCATCTCCAGGTTTGCCAGCGTGCGTTGCGCGATGACGGCGTAGAGAATCAGCGGCAGGCACGGCGGGAAGAGCAGACCGAGCGAACCCGCGCCCGTGAGCAGGCCGAGCGCCGAGCGCTCCGAATACTTTGCCTGCATCAACACCGGCATCAGCAACGGCCCAAGCGCGAGGATGGTGACGCCCGAGGCGCCCGTGAACGAAGTGAAGAACGCGCAGACGATCACCGTGACAATGGCCGGTCCGCCGCGGAACTGCCCGAACAGCGCGTCGAACACCCGCACGAGCCGCCGCGAGGCGCCGCCTTCGGCGAGGAAGTAGCCCGCGAGTGTGAAGAGCGGCAGGCTCGGCAGCACAGGGTTCGTGGCGAGGTCGTAGTGTTCCAGTGGCAATAGCGCGATCTGGCCAGCCGGCCAGAACAGCAGCATCGCCGCACCGCCGAGCATCACGAAGATCGGCGCGCCGAGAACCGTCGCGACTGCCAGCGCGCCCATCGCGGGCCAGACCAGCTTCGCCGGATCGATGGGTGTGAAGTAGCCGAGCGCGACGAGGCCCGCGGTGAGCGCGAGCGAGACGCCGCGTCCCGTCCAGCTTGCCGACGAGTGCCACCACAAGCGCGCCGCGACCAGGCCGTAGCCGACGGGCAGCAGGACTTGAAAGGCGCGCTTTGGAATCCCGTAAGCGATTTTCGCGTCGGCCGGCTGGGTCGAGAACCATCGCCAGGCCGCCCACGCCAGCACCGCGCTGATGGCCGCGGCGACCGCACCGCTGAAAATCAGGGCGGCGGGCTTCCAAAATCCCTTTAACACGTTCGGCAGCGAAGAGAGTGTCAGCAGCCGCGCCTCGCGCGCGGCGATGGCGCCACCGAGCACGCTCACCAGCAGCGTGAAGTGCTGCACGAAGTCGCTCGCGCCGCGAATGCCCGCCCCGCCCAATTTGCGCGCGACGCCTTCGATGATCGGCACGAGCACGAGCGCCGCAAGAATGAGGATGAGCGGAGCGTGCTCGAGGGAGCGCAACCAACCCCGCCAGGCGGGCATGGCGGCTTGGGGGGATGTCTGAGCGTCGCTCACCTGTCGTTCGGGAGCCGCCGACGTGAAGTGGCGGACAGGAGGTACCCGTTAAGCGTAGCTGCGACCGTGAGGTCGCGGGCTGCATTCTCAAGCGGGTACGAAAACGAAGTCGCTGCCCAACCTGTTGCGTCCCCTTCCCGCGACCTCACGGTCGCAGCTACGCTAAATAGATTCGACAGGAGCGACCTCGGAACTGTCCGCCTCCTCACGTCGGCGGCTACGGGAGACTTCATGGCGTCGCCGCGTTTTGGCTGGCGCGGTGTTCCTTGAGCAACCTCTGCACTTCGTCGAAAATCTCCGCCGGGACGAACTTCCCTTTCAGCTTCGGGTAAAATGCTTCCGCCGCCGCGCGCCATTGCGCCTCCAGTTCCGGGCTGACCGGATGCACCCTCAATCCCTTGCTCTTCATCGCCTCGACGGACTTGTCGCTCTCGGCGCGGCCCTGAGTCTTGTTGGCCTTTCCGGCCTCCACGGCGGCTTTGAGCAGGGCGGGCCTGGCGTCGGCGGGGAGCTTGTCCCACGCGGCCTTGCGGATGACGAGCGCGCCGGTCAACGGCGCCCAGTTGAGTTCGAGCATGTGCGGGGCGCGGTCGTAGATTTGGGTGGCGAGCGCGGCGAAGGGCGGGGCCGGCACGCAATTGATGAGGCCGGTGTCGAGCATCGGCACGATATCGGCCGTCTCCAGCGGCACGGGCTGGTAGCCGGCGCTCTT
>CAZZAQ010000380.1:0-5334 GCA_964652165.1 uncultured Bifidobacterium sp. | reverse complement strand
TTGCGGTGGACGGCATCAGCCTCACGGTCGGGGGCGTGACGAAAAAGAGTTTCCGGCTCTGGATCATCCCGCACACCTGGGAAGTGACCGCCTTGCGCCAACGCGAAGCCGGCGACGCCGTGAACCTGGAAGCTGACCTCCTGGGCAAGTACGTCGAGAAGTTCCTCGCGCCGCGGGACTGAGGCGCGGCGGGCTCAACGCGGCGCGAATTCGCGGACCGTGAACCACGGCACGACGTGTACCCGGCCCTCGGCGTCCTTGAAGCGTACCGTGCCCTTCTCCTTGTCGAGCTTCGGCTTTCCGTGCGAGGTGATGACATGCTGGTTGGTGAGCGTGACCTCCCAGCGGCGTACGCAGCCGGCCGTGAAGACCAGGCTCAACAGGACCAACGACGCGATAAGTTTCATCGGATGGATTGAAAATCTGGTGCGCGTGGCAGGACTCAAACCTGCCTTCTGAGCCGCTGGCGCATTGCTCATAGCTGCCTCGCAATTACACCAAGTCGCTCTCCTGTTCAAGTGTCCGCCGACACCGTCCGCAGAACGGGCGCGTGCGGACACTGCCCCCGGACTTCTCCCTCTCCGCGACGCAGGAGTGGGGAGAGGGCTGGGGAAAGGGGCGATCACTGGATCCAACGGCCCTCCTCTCCCCGGCCCTCTCCTCCCTCGGAGGGAGGAGAGGGAGTCCGCCGGCGGCGGCTGGGGGCAGTGTCCTCCAGATGCGCCCCTCAGAACTCCGCTCGGTTCATGCGCGAAAGCGTGTCCGGCACTGGACCATCGGCGCTGATGACGCCTTCCGAGCGGACGGTGGCGCCGGGAGTCACTCGACCGCGCCCGAACCTGGAATAGAGCGAGGGCATGAGGAAGAGGTTCAAAAGAGTCGAAGTGGCCAGGCCACCCAGGATGACCACGGCCATTGGATATTCGATTTCGTGGCCGGGCACGTTGCCTTTGAGGACGAGGGGCAGCAGGGCCAAAGCGGCGCACGCCGCCGTCATCAGGATGGGCGCCAGGCGTTCCTCCGCTCCGCGCAAGACCAGTTCTCTGCCAAACATCACGCCTTCATTCTCCTCCAGGTGGCGGTAATGGCTGATGAGCATGATGCCGTTACGCGCGGCAATGCCCAGCACGGTAACGAACCCTACGAGCGAACCCAACGACAGCACCCCGCCGCTCAAGAACGCGCCCGCCACTCCGCCAATCAACGCGAAAGGAAGCGTGAGCGCCACGAGCAGCACAATCCGCGTCGAACGAAAATCGACGTGGAGCAGGACGAGAATGCCAAGCAGCGAGAAAGCGGCGAGCAGCAGCAGCCGATTGCGGGAGGTTTGGCGCGCGGCGTATTCGCCGAGGAACTCAGGGTGATAGCCCAGGGGAAAGGAGAGGGCCTGGACGCGGGTCTGGATTTGGCGCGCCACGTCGCCCAGGTCGGCGCCGGCGACGTTGCAGGTCACGTCGATGCGCCGCGAGGCGTTCTCGCGTTTGATTTCATTGGGAGTCGGCGCGATGTCGAGCTCGGCCACGTCGCCCAGCGGCACACGGGCGCCGGAAGGGGTCTCGATGGTCAATTCGCGCAACGACTGCACATCGTGGCGCACACGTTCCACGCCCCACACCGCCACGTCGAACACCTTCTGGTCCTGGTAAACCTCACCGACCTTCGTGCCTTTGATCAACGTCGTGGCCGCGCGCCGGACGTGGCCGGGCGTAAGGCCAAAGTTCGCCGCAACGTCCGGCTTGAGGCGCACCTGGATATGCGGCACCAGCACTTGCGGTTCGACCTTCAGGTTCACCAGGCCTTTCACGTTGCCGATGGCCTTGCTCGTCTCCTGAGCTTTCTCGCGCAGAACGGCCATGTCCGGGCCATAGAGCCGCACCACGATCGTCGCGCTGGCGCCAGTCAGCACTTCCTTGATGCGCTCCTTCAAGTAAGTCAACAGGTCGCGGTAGAGGCCGGGGTAGCCTTCCACCACTTCCTGAATCTTCGCCACCGTGCGGTCGTAATCGGCGCCCGGGTCGAGGCTGATCCACAACTCGGTAAAGTTTGGCCCGACCACTTCGTCCGCCACTTCCGCCCGGCCGAGATGCGAGCCGAAATTTCGCACGCCGGGCACGGCGCGCAGTTCCTTGCTCGCCTGTACGGTGATGCGCCGCATGGCATCGAGCGAGGTGCCGGGTTTCTCGACCCAGTGCATGAGGAAATCCGTCTCCTTGAAGTTCGGAAGAAATTCCTCGCCCAAACGCGGCAGCGCAAGGCCGGTGAGCGCAAAAGCCACAACCAGAATGATCGCGGCCCAGCGTGGCCGGGCGACCAGCGCTGGCAGCACGGACCGATAACCGCGCTTGAGCACGCGAGTCAGGGGCGCGTCGTCGTGCCGTTGCCTTGCGCCGGGAAGCAGCAACAGGCACAGCGCCGGGGTGACCGTCAGCGCCACGAGCAGCGAAGCGAGGATGGCCAGAACGTAGGAAAAGGCGAGCGGCCGGAAAAACGTTCCCGCGAGGCCGTCCAGGAAAAACACCGGCACGAATACCAGCGCCACGATGAGGCTCGCATAAACCACGGCGCTCCGGACTTCGAGCGAGGCCTGGAGCACGACTCGGAAGGGTGAAAGGGGACTGCCGGCCGCGCGATTCAGGCGCAGGCGCCGCGAGACGTTTTCCACGCCGATGATGGCGTCGTCCACGACTTCGCCCACGGCGATCACGAGCCCGGCCAGCACCATTGTGTTCAGCGTGCCGCCACGCAGATACAATACGAGGTCCGCCGCCAGCAAAGAGAGCGGAATGGCCGATAGGCTGATGAGCGCCGTGCGCCAGTCGAACAGGAACGCGACGAGAATCACCACTACCAGCACGCAGCCCAGCACCATCGCGTGCGTGAGGTTTCGCAGCGACCGTTCGATGAACGTCGCCGGGCGAAAGATGGTCGGGTCGATCTCCACGTCTTTCAGCCCGGGCTTAAGCCCCTCCAGCGCCGCTTCGACCTGTTTCGTCACTTCGAGGGTGTTGCCCCAGGGTTGTTTCTCCACAATGAGCAACAAGCCGGGGCCATCGTTGATGACCGCGTCGCCAATGGGCATCGGATGGCCCACGACCACTTCGGCCACGTCGCCAATTCGGAGCGGCACACCGTTGGTAAAGTGGATGACGGTGCGCGCCAGGTCCTCGGGAGTTTCAATCGCCGACAGGTGCCGCACCGGCAGCCGCTGGTTCGGCAGCTCAACGAAGCCACCGGCTGCCACGGTGGCGGCGTCCCCAGCCGCGCGCGTGACCTCATCCAGTGAGACGCCGTTGACCGCCAGCCGGTCGGGATCCACCAACACCTGGAATTGACGGTCGCGCTGGCCCCAGATGGCGACGTTGGCCACACCGGGCACGGCCATGAGACGCGGGCGAATCGTCCACGTCGCCAGTTCGGACAGATCCATCTGGGAAAGTTTCTTCGAAGAGACGCCGATTTTCAGGGCGCGGCTCGTGGACGACAGCGGCGGGAGAATCACCGGCGCATGGGCCACGGCGGGCAGGCGCGGCGCTATCGTGGCCACACGTTCCTGCACCAGTTGCCGCGCCCGCATGAGGTCCGTGCCTTCCTTGAAAATGCACACCACCGACGACAGGCCGAGCACGGACTTCGATCGCAACGTCTTGAGCCACGAGACGCCGTTGAACGCGTTCTCGAGCGGCACGCTGATGAGGCTTTCGACTTCCTCGGTGGACAAGCCAGGCGCTTCGGTTTGGACTTCCACCAGCGGTGGCGCGAATTCCGGAAATACATCGAGGGGCGTCGTCCGCACCGCGCGAATGCCGAACACCACGAGCACGGCCGACAGTGCCAGCACAAGAACTCGTTGCCGAAGTGATACGGCGATGAGCCACTTCATCATGAATGGAGTCTCCTCGGGCTATTTGCCGGCGCCGAACTCGGCGCCGAACAGTTCGGCTACGCCGGTGATGACCACACTCGCTCCCGGCTTCACCCCTCCGGCCAGCACGGCCAGATTATCCACCACCTGCTTCAACTGCACGCGTCGCCGCGTGTAGCTCAGCGGGCCGGACTTCTCGTAAACCCATGTCCCGCCCTGGGCGTCATGCACCACTGCCGTCCACGGCACGACCAGGCTCTCCTCGTCCGCACGGAACGGAATGGTCACGCCGACCCGCTGGCCGAGCTGAAGCGCGCCATTCGTATTCGAAACTTCGTAAAACCAATCCACCGTCGCCGCAGCGGCATTGGCCGATGGCGGGGCGGAAACCGGCCTGGCCGGGCGCGTCATCCTGGCTGCCGCGTCGGCGACTCCGCCGACGCCGGCTTCGGCGGTCGAGTCCAGTTTGGCCGTTTCGCCCACATAAATGGGCACCCGCACCCAACACACCGGCGGGCTCGCGACATCCAGCACAGGCGAGCCGAGCAAGTCGCGCCGGGCCTGGGCCGTGCGAAGTCCGGCTTCCGCAAGGCCGACTTGCGCCCGCGCCTCATCCATCGCGCGCGCCGTGCCTGCCTTGTCACGGAGCAACTGTTCGGCGCGGGCCAGCGTGATTTTCGCGGCGTCGAGTTGCACCTTCGCCTGCTCGATCTGCCCGTCGGCGTCGATTTGGGATTGGGCCAGCCGCACGAGTTCGGCGGGCGAGAGGGAGGGAAGAATCGTGAACACGGATTGACCTTTGGAAGCGTTGCTGCCCGCTCCGTATTGCCGGGCCGGAAGAACAATTTCTCCGCCCAGCAGTCGAGAGCGCTTCAATGTCCTGCGTTCGACTTGCGCCGTCTCGATGCCGAGGCGCTTCTCAGCCTGGGGTGTCAGGGTGAGCGTGGCGAGGTCGGCTTCTTTGGCGGGATTCGTCACCTTGACCGGCGCGGGGAATTTGCCCGGCTCGGCTGCAAACCCCGAGTGTCCGGAGACGGCCATCGCGCAAAGCCAGGCCAGGCAGTTCACCGAATTGCATTCAGAAAGTTTCATTTGGAGGATGGGGAGGGTGCGTTCGGGGCGGCGTCGAGGCGCTGGCCGGCGCTGCGGTCCAGTTCCGCACGCGCGCGACGCAGGTCGGCGGCCGCACTGGCGGCCTTGGCGCGGGCGTCGAACAGTTTGCGGTTGTTCTCAAGCACGAAGAGGTAGGCGACATTGCCCGCGGCGTAAGCCTTTTCGGACTGGCGCACGGATTCCTCGAGCGGCGGCAGAATGCGTTGTTCCCACTGATCGTAACTCTCCTGCGCCTGTGCCAGCCGCGCGTGCGACTCGCGCACCTCGAGCACAATGCGGTCGCGCACGGTGTAGTATTGCCGGGCGGCTTTCTCGAGCTTCGCCCTGGCCTGCGCGACGCCCCCCTGGTTCTGGTTCAA
>CAZZAQ010000379.1:0-5350 GCA_964652165.1 uncultured Bifidobacterium sp. | reverse complement strand
GGCTCCAACGCGCGAGCGCCAACACGCAACACGCAACACGCAACACGCCTCCCCTCGACTTGCGGGGCCGCGACTTCTCTTTCGACCCTCGCACGCTGGAGATGCGCGCCGAGAGCGGCGGCGGCCAGCACGGGATGACCTTCGACAACCGCGGCCGCAAATTCGTTTGCAGCAACAGCGACCACATCCAGCAAATCGTCTATGAGGATCGCTACGCCGCGCGGAATCCGTACTACACGATGCCCAGCCCGCGCGTGAGCATCGCCGCCGACGGCCCGGCGGCGGAAGTTTTCCGCATCAGTCCTGACGAACCATGGCGCGTGCTCCGCACCCAATGGCGCGTGGCCAGCCTTGTCCCCGGCCCCGTCGAAGGCGGCGGGCGCGCCAGCGGTTACTTCACCGGCGCGACCGGCCTAACCATCTACCGCGGCGACGCCTTTGGCGAAGACTTCGTCGGCGACGCCTTCATCGGCGACGCGGGCGGGAACCTTGTCCACCGGAAGAAGCTCCGCCCCGACGGCATCCTGCTGCGCGCCGAGCGGCCGGCGGACGAGCAGAAGGTCGAGTTCCTCGCCAGCACGGACAACTGGTTTCGCCCAGTCCAATTCGCCAATGCCCCCGATGGCTGCCTCTACATCGCCGACATGTATCGCGAAGTGATCGAGCACCCGTGGTCGCTGCCGCCGAACCTCAAGAAGCACCTCGATCTGAACAGCGGCAACGACCGCGGGCGAATCTATCGCATGGCCCCGGAGGAGTTCAAACTGCCCCCCACCCCCCATTTGCGGACGAACAGCACCGAAGCACTCGTGAAGCTGCTCGAACATCGAAACGGCTGGCATCGCGACACGGCCGCACGCCTGCTTGTGGAGCGGCAAGACGAGGACGCAATTCCATTTCTCACGGCGTTGCTCAAGACGGATCGCACGAACATCGCGCGAATTCATGCGTTCTATGTGCTGGCAAGCCTTAGCGCGCTTAGAGAGGAGCACCTGTTTGTCAATTTCGGCGTTCCAATGCTCTATCCGTTCTCCGATCTCGATGGGCATGAACTTAGGTTGGCCGAACGATTCTTCGACAATCCTTCCCCGAGGTTGCTCGGTGCCTTTGACGCTGTGGCTAGGTTCACTGGAGCGCCATTAGTGGGTGGAAAGTACTTGCTGGATCCCAGCGTGGAGTTGCAAGCCGCATTCTCGGTGGGCCTCTTGCGGTCCAGCGAGAGAATCCTGTTGCTGGAGTACATACTGCATCGGCGGGCACTGTCAGAATCATATTCCGTGACGGATCGCCACTGGGTGAACTCGGCTGTCATGTGTTCGGCTGGAGACGATGTCAGTTCGCTCTTCAAGGAATTGTGGGAGCGCCGGGGACACATCAAGTTGAAGCAAATGGTGGAGCCATTTGCCTTGCTCGCCCGCCAAATCGGCGAGCGTGCCAAGGTCAATGAGGTTTCCGTAGTGGTGGACCATGCAACGCACTGGCTCCAAGTACCACCAGGCGGCACAAGTGGAACAGTGTTGCTCTTGGGTTTGGAAATTTTCGCGAGCCTCGATCAAGGATTGAGGCAAAATGGCCGTTCGCTCCTCGACCTGCGTCTCACGAACGATCTGAGTTCAGTGCATTACTGGGCGAAGGGATTCTCCACGAGCGCGCGATTGTCCGACGGCTGCCACCTCCCTGCAATCAAGCTACTGGCGCTGGCTCCGTACGCCGAGGTCCGAACGAACCTGCTTCACCTCCTTTCCACCAACGAACCGGCATCGGACATTCACAAGCTCGCGTTCGCGACACTGACCCGGTTTGCCGACGCGGATTGCGTCCCGGACCTGTTCCAGCATTGGCGCGAGCTCGCAGCCGGATCGCGAACCGAAGCCATTCAGTTTCTGACCAAGCGTCCCGAACGCACCCGCGCGCTGCTCACAGCTATCGAGAAGGGCACTGTGCAGGTAGCCGAGCTTTCGGTCGCCCAGCAGGCGCAGCTCCGTTCTCATCGCGACGCGTCCATCCGCGAGCAGGCTGTGAAGGTGCTCGGCAGCGCAGCGACGACCGAACGCCAGTCCGTCGTGGAGGCGTTCCAGCCTGCCCTGAATTTGAAAGGAGACGCGACAAACGGGCGAAAGACTTTCCAGGCCCGTTGCGCAACGTGCCACAAGCTGGGCAACGAAGGCCACGCGCTCGGGCCGGACCTCGCCACAGTGAAGTCCGGCGGCAAGGAGAAGCTGCTCGTGGCCATCCTCGACCCGAACCGCGAAGTCGCGCCGAACTTCCTCGGCTACGCCGTCGAGACGAAGGACGGCGAGGGCTTGTCGGGCGTTCTCGCCTCCGAGAGCGCCAACAGCGTCACGCTGCGGATGGCCGGCGGCGTGGAGAGCGTGATCGCTCGAGCGAATATCGCCTCGCTCCAGAGCCAGGGCCGTTCACTGATGCCCGAGGGACTGGAGGAGGGCCTCAAGCCGCAGGACATGGCGGACTTGCTGGAGTTCATTGTGACCGGGCCGTGAAACAAACTTCGTCGGCGCGCGGACTGGATGTCAGGCGATCGCCTTGCGTTTGAGTATTTCGACCTGAGCGACCTCCTTGGGGTCCAGAAAAGTGGGGTTGCTGGGCAGCCCGCTCTGGGGGTTGGTGCTGTGGGCGACGCCCAGCAAGTCATCGAAAATCCAGAGGAACTCTTCGCTGGGCACGGTGATGGACTTGCCGTTGGTGAGGACCAGGCGCAGTGGAGCGCCTTTGGCCGTCGCCTGTCGGGCGATTTGCTTGATGAGTTCGGGCTTCATCGTATCGTAACCAGCTTACAGATTTGTGACGGGGTTGCAAGTTATGGCGGAAGAATTGGGCGCGCCCTTTGACACACACACCATGGCGGGAGGCAGGTCCAGGGCAGGCTGTTATGGACTGACAACGTAGGGCGGGCGTCTCGCCTGCCCCGCGCCGAAGGCGCGTTCTCGTTTGGCCGCTGCGCGGCCAGGGCAGGCGAGACGCCTGCCCTACGTTGCTCTACCGGCGGCTTGCCATTCCAGGCAGGCCCAGCCCCGGATGTGTCCCCCACTGGTCGCCCGCGAAACGGACCGCCCAGTGGCGGACGCGCGGGTCGGAGTGCTTCAACGCCCATCGCATCGTCGCCTCGTCGAGCCAGCCGGCCTGGTGCAGCGACCAGAGGGCGCAGAGCGGAGCGTGACCGGCGCCTTCGGCCAGGAGCTTCTTCAGCGGTCGGCGCGCGGCGGTGTCCTTGCGCTCGCCCAACAGGCGGACGGCGGTGTGGCGATGCCATTTGTTCGGATGGTTGAGGAGTTCGATGAGTTGCGCAGTGGTCTTGCGCCCGAGATTCACATCGCGTTCGAGGGTCGCGTCCTTGCCGCGCAGCCGGTAAATGCGCCCGGTCGTGGGATCGATTTGACTCTGGTAGTGCTGGCCATGCGCGATGTAGTGCTCGTAAAAGTCCGCGATGAAGAGCGAGCCGTCGGGGGCGTTCACGATGAACACGGGGCGGAATCCGCTGTCGGCGCTGCCGAGCACGGGACCGATGTCGCGGGTCTCGAATCCGGCCCCGCGCGCGAAGCGCTCGACGGCGATCACGACGCTGTGAACTGGATCGAGGGCAAACAGTTTTCCATCGAAGCCGCTCGGCATCGCGGTGCCTTCGGCGACGGCGAAGAAGTGGGAGAAGCGCTGGATGGAATTCGTCGGGCGCATCACCGGCAGTTCGCCGAACGTGTATGGATTGCGCGACGGGCCAAACTTGCCCGGGTCAACACCCTGTTTGAGGTAGTAGCCGCCCTGGACGTAATGCCAGCCGCGGGTTTCGCCGCCGTTGTGGCCGGAGTAAAGGCGGCCTTGGGCGTCGATCTCGAGGCCAAACGTGTTGCCGCTTCCTTCGGCGAAAATCTCGTAGGCGCGCGTCTCGGGATGATAGCGCCAAACCATGCAGCCCTCGAAATGGACACCCGGCGATTCGGGCGAGTCGAGTCCGGGCCGTGTGACGCGGCTCGAAGTCGTGCTGCCTTGCGCGCCATAAAGCCAGCCGTCCATGCCCCAAACCAGCCCGTTGGCGACCGAGTGCGTGTCTTCCAGTCCGAAGCCGGCGAGGTGCACGACGGGCGGACCGTCAGGCGTGTCGTCGTGATTGGCGTCCGGGTAAAAGAGCAGATACGGCGTGTGCATGACCCAGACACCGCCGCGGCCGGGAAGCGCGGCGTTGGCCATGTTCAAGCCGTCGAGGAAAACCTTGTGGCGGTCGAAGCGCCCGTCGCCGTCGGTGTCTTCGTGGATGCTGATGAGGTCGCGGCCGCGGTCGTGGTGGGGCGGCGGCGGCGGGACTTTGTCATAGTGCGCGCGGTAGTATTTGTCGCGACTGAGCATCTTGAGTCCGGCCGGATAGGGATACTGCCGGTATTGGGCGACCCAGAGCCGCCCGCGCTCGTCGAAGCTCAAGTGGGTGGGCTGGGCGACGAGAGGTTCGGACAGGAGTTGTTCGACGGTGAACTCACGATGGGGCTGGAGCGCTTTCAGCGATTCGGCGGGCGGCAACTTGTCGCCATGAACGAACTGCGCCGCTTCGCCCAGGACCCGGTGGGATTCGTGGTAACGGTCGAACGCGGCGCGGGTCGGCCGGTTCGTGCGCGCGCCGCCGAGGAACCTGGCGCCTTCATCGTCCGACCGAAACTCCCATTCGCCCTCCAGCACGCACTCGTTGAAGTAATCCATGACGAAAGGCGCTTCGCCGAGGAAGCCGCCCGGGCCAGAGTGGTTATAGACACGGACAGCGATCTCGTTCCATTCGCCCTTGCGTAGCAGGCCGGGAGGAATCTTGTGCCGGTGATTGCCGGCGCGGCCGGACTCGAAGCCGGGCGGAAATCTGCCCCCCGCCCCGATCCGGGCGCCATTGACGAAAACTTCGTGGGCATCGGCCAGATCGCGAACGTTAAACGTGACGGACTCCTCGAACAGGTTTCGCTCGTGCTTGGTGAAAAAGCTGTCGTGCGGCTTGAGCCAGGCTCGGTACCAGGCGAAGCCATCGTGCTGGCCAGCGATGGCGGTAGCATTCGACTCCCAGGCACCGGGCACTTGAACCGTATGCCATGCGGGCGCCTCCGCCGCACACGCTGGAAAGCTGACGCACGGCAGGAAGGAGGCGAGGAATGCAGTCACAATCCTGCCGGGCGCAGTTGGACGGAGCACCGGGCGGTTCATGGTGTTGGCCCACATCGTGACTGCCTCGCTCCCTCCCGGCGAGCAAAACAAGCGCCGGACGTTCTCCCAGGGCGCAAGTCAGGTTTTGTCCAACGAGCAAGGCACGATTCCTCAGCCCGGAGGGCTGGCAGAAATTAGCCGGGGGTTGAGCGAAGCGACA
>CAZZAQ010000378.1:478-5352 GCA_964652165.1 uncultured Bifidobacterium sp. | reverse complement strand
ATGACGTGTTTGCCGGCGGCCAACGCGGCCAGGGATTGCTCGACGTGGACTCGGTTCGGCGACGTGATGTGAACGACGTCCACGTTCGGCGAGCGATACATGGCGCGGAAATCGTAATCGCCATAGACCTCCGGGATGCCCCACTTCGAAGCGGTGGCGCGGGCGTTCTTCGTCGAGCCGCAAATCGCGGTGACCTGCACGCCCAGACGCTTGAGGGCCTCGATGTGGACCGGACCGATGAAGCCGGTGCCAATGACGCCGGCGCGCAGGGTGTGGAGTGGTTTCACGGCCCGAGCTTACTGAAGCAGCCGTCGGCGCACAATTCCCGAAGCCCAGGGTTACCGTAGCTGCGACCGTGAGGTCGCGGGCCGGACTATTTGGTCTTGCGGGTTGAGTCCGAAGGAATCTTAACAATCGGTTTCCAGACCCTGCAGAGGGGGCGTGGAGATTTGGTCCAGCCGTCGCCGGGCGAATCGATGGCGTGTCGGCGGGCGCCCTCGCGCTGCCATTCGTGGAGTGGAACCAGTTCCCCGGCGGGCCGCGGTGAAGTCGTCGGGACACGCCTGGCTTCCCAGCGGCCGTGTTCGACGTCCTCGGTTTCGCGCCAGGCGCCGCGCATTTTGCCGCCGCGCCATTCGCCGGAAAGTGCGTACTTGTTCTGCATGTAGTCGATGGCCAACTCGACCTGGTTCGAGCGAAATGTGCCTCCGGCAAGGTGGGCTACTCGATAGTCGGCGTTTTGGTCGAATCGGCCGTACAGCTTGTCGCCCTCGGCAGTCAACTCCCACTGGAACCAGGCCTCGGCGCCGCTGCTGCGAGTGGCGGTGACCTCCCACCGGCCGGCCAGCTTCGGTGCGACTGTTTCGTCCTCCAGCGGCAGCGCGAAGAAGATCGGATCCGTGAAATTCTCCTGTCCGCGCAAGGGCCGGCGGCGCAACTCGAAGCGCTCGGACAATTCGACGCCGAACAGCGGCACCAGCCCTGGCCAGAACTGTCCCGGCGGCACAGCAAGGAACACGGGCGCGGTGTTGGTCAGCTTGCGCTTGTCGAGGTGGAGTTGCTCGCGTGCGGCGAAACGCTCGCTGCCGTCCGTGTGCGTCCAGCGATAGACCGGCTCGAGCTTGGGAGTCGTTGGCTCGGCGGGGTGAGCGCTCGCGACGGCAATGAGGAGCAGTCCGTGGAATAAGCAAGGCAGCTTCACGCGGGAGGCGTCACTCGTTGCGGCCGGGTACGGCGTCGAGCGCGCGGAGGGATATGTTGCGAAATTGGATGCGCCCGTGCTCGTGCTGGAAGCCAATCGGCCCGCGCGGCGGCAGGCCAGGCAGCCGCGCTTCGGTAATGACCTCCTGGCCGTTCAGCACCACCGTCAGGCGATCGGCGCGGACGGTGATTTCCATCCGGTTCCAATCACCGACGGGCGCGTCAGCGCACCGCTTCGGCATCACGCCACGGCGGACTTCCTCGGGCAGCGTGAGGTCGGTGCGATATTCCCAGACTTCGCCGCTGCCGACGGGGTAGCAGAACAAGTTCGCCTGCGCCTTGCGCAGTCCGCGCAGGAACACGCCGCTGTCACCCGCGTCGAGCACATGCTCGGTTCGCGGTTTGCCATCGGGGCCTTTGGCCTCAGTGCTGTCGGGGCCGATAACCGGAAAGTGTTCCCACTTCGGCGCGTCGGGCCAGCGCCAGTCGAAGCGCAAGGTGAAGTCGGAGAATTCGCCCTCGGTCCAGAGGTCGGCGGCCTTGCCGTCGTGTTCGAGAACGCCATCGCGGGCCAACCAGTGGTGGGGAGCGCGGCCTTCAGGCCGCTTCATTGCTCGCTCTTCAAGGGACGGTGGAGTGACCTGAATGTTGCGAGCGGCTTCTCCGCCAACGTGCTTCGGCTGATCTGGATACTCAAGCCAGCCAGCGAGATCGCGGCCGTTGAACAACGGGATAAAGCCGGTGGGCGGCGGGTCGACAGCGGGAAGTCGCGGATCGATTTTGCGCGACTCGATGTAAGCGACGAGGTCTGCGAACTGATTCAAAGTGAGGCCGGCGTGCAATCCTTCGGGCATAAGCGAAAGCGCGCTGCCGCGGCGATCCGCGATGGCGGCCCGCGGGACGAAGTTCGTGCGCCCGCCGGCGTCCACGAGCATCACGCCGTCGGCCGTGTCGGCCTTGAGCGCGCCGGAGAATTCTTCGCCTTCCTTCGTCTCGACGATGATTTGCTGATAGCCCTCGCGCACGGCGCGGCTGGGATAAAGGATGCTCTCGATGAGTTGCGCGCGGCTGAACTGCGCGCCCGCCAGCGTGAGATCGGGGCCGACCGTGCCCCCAATGCCGGCGACCGTATGGCAGCGGATGCACGCAACACCGTTTTCGTCGAAGTACACCCGCTGGCCGAGCGCGGCATCGCCGGACTGGGCCAGCGCGTGGCGCTCGTAGTCGGCGCCGGAGGGCACGGGCGAGGCGGCTAGAAAGAGCGGGCGTTGAAGCGCCGCATGATCGTCGGAATAAACCTGGCGAAGTTCGGCAACGACTTGGGATGAAAGCGATGTGGCGTGTCGTTCAATCTGCGGCAACGCTTCCGCGCGAATCGGTCCGAGCGCCTTGCGGCATTGCTCGCGCACGGTGGGATCGGCGCTGGCGAGGCCTTCGAGATAGGCGTCGAGCGCGCGCAGATCGCTGAAGCGGGCGAGGGCGGTGAGGGCTTCGGCGCGCGTGTCGGCGGATTGCCACGCGGCGATCAGATTGGGGACGGCCGACTTGTCCCGCAGGCTGCCGAGGGCACGGATGGCGGAGCGGCGATCGTCGAAGGAGGGGGCGTTGAGCACGGCGCGGAGCGCGGCGAGCGAAGCGTCGCCGCCGATGCGGCCGAGAGACTCGATGGCGGCGAGCCGCAAACCGGCGGGTTTGGAGGATCGCGCCGGGCCGGAGGCCGGCGCTCCAAGGAGGGCGGCGAGCGCGGTGACTGCGTTGGTGTCGCCCAATTCGCCGAGCGCACTCGCGGCGGCATTGCGGAGGGAGGAGTCAGCAGCGCGATCCTGCGCGGCGCTGGCGAACAACGGAGCCGAGTCGGTGTCCTTCAGCCGCGTCAGCGCGGGGAGGATCGCCAGGCGGAGGGCAGGCACGGACTCGCGGACAAACAGTTCGCGAAGCCGGGGCGCGGCGTTCGTGTCGCGGGCGGCGCCGAGTCCTTCGACAGCGGCCAGGCGGAGGGGCGGACCGGATTCGGCGAGGGCGGCACGGAGGGTTTCGAGAATGGGCGCGGTGCCGGCCCACGCGACATTACGTTCGGGCGGCGGCGCCTTGGCAGGATGATACGCCCACCATTCGCCGCGCCAGGGCGGGGGCTTGTGGTGCAAAGAGGCGAGGGCCTTCAGTGCAGCTTCGCGTGTGTCCGTGGTTCGAGAGGCCTCGGCCGCCAGCGGTTGAAGCGCCGTGACGAGCGCCTCGGAGTAGGTTTCGCGCAGCGCGAAAGCGGTCGCTTCGCGGATGCGCGCGTTCAGCGATTCGAGCCCGGCGACAATCGCCGGCCACGCGGAATCGTGCGCGCGGCCGATGCGGTTCAGCGCGGTGAACGCGGCGAACCGGGCGAACAGATCCGGCTCGTCGAGCGCGGCGAGCAAGTCGGGAATAGCGTTCGTGTCGGCGATGCGGCCAAGCGCTGTGGCGGCCTGGAAGCGGAGCGAGACCTCGATGTCGTGCTTCAGCGCCGGGAGCAGCGCGGGGACCGCATCGCGCCCGCGGCGGTTGCCAAGTTGGCGGATGGCCTGGCGGACAATGGCGACATCGGTTGCCGACCTGAGCAGGCGAAGGCTTTCGCGCGACGCAATCTCCGTCACGTTATCCCGGCGGTTACGGTCGAGCGCGTCGAGCGCCCAAAGGGCGTGGCATTGGGTGAAGAAGTTCGTTGAAGGGTTGAAGGGTTGAAGCGTTGAAGCGGGGCCCGGTTCAACGCTTGAACGCTTCAACGCTTCAACGAGCTTTTCCGCCGCGTCATCGCGGCGGTCGCGGGCAAGGGCGCGTTGGGCGGTGAGGCGGACTTCGCGCGAGGGATGGGCGAGGGCGTTGACGAGTTCATCGGTCGAAGCATCCACGGGCTTGCCCAGCGCGGCGGCCAGGAACCACGAGGGCTTCGGCGTCGCATGGTTTGTCCCCATCCAGGTCAGCTTCCACAGCCGGCCGACGTCGGCGCTCTTCTCCTTCACGTCGCGGTGCTGCCAGTCGCAAATGTACAGCGCAACGCCGTCCGCCGACCACGCCAGGCCGACGGGACGAAAGTCTTCCGGCGTGTCGCGGAACAGTTCCTCGTGCGCCGAGACGCGGAAGGTCGCGCCGTCGCGTTCGATGCGGACGCGCGTGACCTGGCGCTTGCCGAAGTCGGCGAGGAAGAGGTTGCCGTGAAATTCGGCGGGCAGCGCGTCCTCGTTGTAGGCGAGCGCGCCGCACGCCGCGCCCGCGCCGAAGTCGTGCATCATCAAAAGCGTGTAGGGCCGTCGCGGGATGAGGTCGTGCGGGTAGCCGTAAAAGCCGCCGTCCACCATGTGTGTCAGCCGGCCCATCCACTGGTGCTCGTCGGTGTTGTCGTAGGTGAACAGTTCGTCCTCGGCCGTGAGTGCCACGTCGAGAATGTTCCGGGTGCCCGTGGAAAAGATCTCCAGTTCCGTGCCGTCCGGGCGCAGGCGGAGGATGCCGCCGCCGTGAAGATTGACCTGCGAACCATCGCGCCCGGTGCATTGATACAGGCCCTTGTCGCCCACCGCGACGTAGAAATAGCCGTCCATCCCGAGGCGAAAGTTGGCCGGCACATGGTCGTTCCAATCCAGCGCCCACGGGTTGGGCAGCGTGGACTCGATGAGGTCGTCGCGGTCGCGGCCCACGCCGGCGTCGTC
>CAZZAQ010000378.1:0-468 GCA_964652165.1 uncultured Bifidobacterium sp. | reverse complement strand
GTTTTCCTTCCAGATACTGCATGCCGAAGACGGCGTGGAGGTTGGTCGCGAAAGTCATCGCGCGTCCGTCGGGGTGCAGGCAGACGATGCGGCCCAGCTTCTCGTCGGCTCGCGTGATGATGTCCATCGGGTCTTCGGCGACGAACACGCGGCCGTCCGGCGCGCAGGCCACGACCGACGGATGCCGCACGGTTGGGAATGAGGCGACCAAGTCGAGGCGCCAGCCGGACGGCGGCGTGGGCGCGGCCGTGGAAACGCAAACCGATCCCAGCAATGCGAACGTCTGTACAATACGTCCGGGCTTCATCGAAGCGAAGCCTGCCATGGCGGGCGCCGGGCGACGAGCCTGAACCATGAGGGCGCAACTGACTATGATGCAGGGCAAGCGCAGTGCACGGACTTACCCCTCACCCCTGCGCTCTCCCCATCGGATGGGGAGAGGGAGAGGCTTCGTCCGTCTCCGGCAAA
>CAZZAQ010000377.1:5119-5352 GCA_964652165.1 uncultured Bifidobacterium sp. | reverse complement strand
GCACGTCGATGATCTTGACGCACAGCTTCGGATCGTCGAGCGCCTTCTTCATCTCCTGCACGGTCACTTCATCGGGGTTGGACGCGCCTGCCGCCGGCTCGGCGGGGATGCCGCAGAATTGTTCGTAATCGATGAGCCGGGTAATCGTCGGATTCTCGCCGCACAGTGGGCACTGCGGATCGCGGCGGAGCTTCACCTCGCGAAACTTCATGTCGAGCGCGTTGAACAGCAGC
>CAZZAQ010000377.1:0-5109 GCA_964652165.1 uncultured Bifidobacterium sp. | reverse complement strand
ACTGCCCTTGCCCAGCGCCATCTTCAGAATCTCCGTGGCCTGGATGCACCCGATGATGCCCGGCAACACCCCCAACACGCCGCCCTCGGCGCAACTCGGCACCATGCCCGGCGGCGGCGGTTCCGGGTAAAGGCAGCGATAGCACGGCCCGCCGAGCATCGGCGCGAAAACGCTCGCCTGCCCCTCAAAGCGGAAAATCGACCCATAGATGTTCGGCTTCTTCAGCAGCACGCACGCGTCGTTCGTCAGATAGCGCGTCGGAAAATTGTCCGTGCCATCGACGACGATGTCGTATTGCTGGATGATCTCCATCGCGTTTTCGCTCGAAAGCCGGACGTTGTGGAGAACGACCTCCACGTTCGGGTTGATGCTCTGGATGGTTTCCTTCGCCGACTCGCCTTTGGGCCGTCCGACATCCGGCGTGCCATGGATGATCTGCCGCTGGAGATTGGAGAAATCGACCGTGTCAAAGTCCACCAGCCCCAGCTTGCCGACGCCCGCTGCCGCAAGATACATCGCGATGGGCGATCCCAGCCCGCCGGCGCCGATGCACAGCACGCTGGTCGAGCAGATCTTCTTCTGCCCGGCCATGCCAACCTCGGGCAGGATAAGATGACGGGAGTAGCGGCGGATTTCGTCATTGCTCAGTTGCATAAAATCAGGGAGTGAGCCTAAAGCAGCAGCGCCGGAAATCAAGTGATGCGTTCAAGTTGAATGTTGCCAGTCACAGCGCGGGCGACTGAAATGGCCGCCCGATGAACCGCCGTGGCGCTTCCCCGTCTCTCCCGGCCGACCCGCTCGCGACCGCGGCGCTGCTGCGGAGGCTGACGCCGCTTCGACCGAAGCTGGCCATCATCCTCGGGAGCGGGTTCCACGACGTCGCCTCCCGGCTGCGCGTTGAAACCACAATTCCTTGCGCGAAACTACCGGGCTTTCCCCGTCCGGGCGTTGAGGGTCACAAGGGCGAAATCCTGGCTGGGCGCTTCGGCAAGGCGCCCGTCCTCCTGCTCAGTGGCCGCGCGCATTTCTATGAGGGGCACCCGATGGAAGTCGTGACCTTTGCCGTACGGGTGCTGGCCGCGTTCGGCGTGCGCGACCTCCTTCTCACCAACGCCGCGGGCGGCATCCACTGGCGCCTCCGGCCCGGCGACTTTATGTGCCTGAGCGACCATATCAACTTGATGGGCGTGAATCCTCTCCGTGGAGCGGAGGTTCCCGGTCGCGAACGTTTCGTCGACCTCTCGGAAGTTTACGCACCCGACCTTCGCCGTCTGCTCGCCGCTGCCGCCCGCAAGGCCCGCGCTCGACTTCATTCCGGCGTCTACCTCGCGGTGACCGGGCCGAGCTACGAAACGCCCGCCGAGATTCGCGCTTTCGCACGTCTAGGCGCCGACGCCGTCGGGATGAGCACCGTGCCCGAAGCCATCGTCGCCCGCCAATGCGAACTGCGCGTCGCCGGCCTTTCCTGCATCACCAACCTCGCCGCCGGCCGCGCGCGGGAGGCGCTGTCGCACAGCGAAGTTCTGGAAACCGCCGCGCGCGTCCGTCAAACCGCCGCGGCGCTCATCGAACATTTCGTGAAGCTCCATGCCGAATCCCAATAAGCACCAACTCATCGCCGCCGCGATCCGGGCGCGACAGAACGCCGTCGCTCCCTACTCGAAGTTTCAAGTGGGGGCCGCCCTCCTGACCAAGTCGGGCCGCATCGTCGGCGGCGCGAACGTCGAAAGCGCCAGCTACGGTCTGACCTGCTGCGCCGAGCGGGTGGCGCTATTCAAGGCGTTGACTGAAGGCGAACGCGAATTCAGCGCCATCGCCGTCGTGGCCCGTGCGCCAAAGGGCCCTATGCCCTGCGGCGCGTGCCGGCAACTCCTGGCCGAGTACGCTCCGGGCGCGACTGTTTTCACCGCCGACTCCGCGCACCCGGAACGCGTCAGCAAATTCAAGGTGACGACGCTCATCCCCGGCGCATTTCTCCACGTGCCCGTGAAACTATCCAGGCATCGCGCGCGGGGCAAATAGCCCTTGCGCCGGCGGGAGTCGATTTGTAGATTCGCCCTCCCTTGGGCACCCATAGCTCAATTGGATAGAGCATCTGACTACGGATCAGAAGGTTTCAGGTTCAACTCCTGATGGGTGCGCCACTCCCGCAGGGATCTACGAAGCCGTGAACGCGCCGCGAGGCGGCGAGTAGTATCATATTTAGGAACACCGTTGACGAAACAGTGACTCTACTTCGGCGGCGTCGGCTTCGTGTACTTGTGTGGCAGCACGTCGGGCGTTACCCGCACTTCGGTGGTGAACTTGAATGGCGTCGCCGTTCCGTTCGCGTAGGTCAGCTCGACAAAGAACGCGGTCCAGCCTTTCGCCGGCTTGTCCACCTTCGCGAGATATACGCCGCCGCCTTCGTCCGGGAGAGGGCTGCTTTGCCAGGCGTCTTTGATTGTCATCAGGCGGAAGTCGCGCGCGTCGGGATTGGTCGCCTGCCAGAGTTTCACCTCGCTCGGCTTGTCGGAATTCTGCACGCGGATGACGCCATCCTTCTCGACCTTCCATGAGAACTGGGGGAGCTTCGTGCCCTTCACGACGGCCGAGTAGCAGGCGAGCAGCGTCGACCAGGCGTCGCTGCCGCGCAAGGAGTGGTCGCTGTTCGGCACATAACGGAGGTATTTCACGCCGGGCAGCCGGTCGAAGTAGAACTGCGCCGAGTCGGGCAGGAAAAACTGATCGCCCGACGAGTTGATGATGAACTTGGGCAGCGTCAGCCGCTGGCGATACTCGAACGGCTCTTCGATTTTCATCAGCGCGCGATACTCGGGCGAGCCGCTCCAGTCCATGATGCGCATCCTTACGTAGTCGCCCACGGCCGGCGCCCAGAAGCCGTAGGCCTCCCAGTGGTGCTGGAACGACGGCTCGACGTTGAGCATGTCGATGACAATGGGCGCGATGGCGACGACTCGTTCGTCCACGGCGGCGGTGGTCCACGTCGTCCAGCCGCGCTTGGAGCCGCCCGCGACGAAGAACTTCTCGACCTTTGCGCCGGCCGCGTTCGTGGCGCAGAAGGCCGTGATGGTGTCCATCGCGCGCACGGCGGCCTTGGTCATCGGCAGGCGCGCCGGCCATTTCTCGTCGCCGGTGCGGAGGAATTTGTCCCAGGTGTAGGCGATCAGGGAATCTTCGCTGCGCCCCTTTTCCTCGCCCTTGAACACGAGCGGCTGGTTTGGCACATTGCGCAACTCCGCGACGACGCCTCCGGCGGTGCTCGCGGCGAGGATAAGACTCGCATCGGGCCTCGAGGGGGGATTCGTCCTGGTGCTGCCGCCACCGATGAAGAGCAGCGCGGTCGGCGTGGTCACCTTGTCCGGCACGACGAGGGTGAGCCAATGCTGCCAGAGGGGGCGGTTGACTTCGTTCGTCGTGAGCCACGACTGCGAAATCATCTCCACGTAATGCGTCGTGTAGCCGTCGCCCTTGACACTGTGGTCGAGGCGAAAGGAGTAGTTTGTGTCGGGTTTGGCCACGTAGCGGTCGAGCGCCGTGCGTTCGCCGCGCTGCGTGCGGCCGGGCGACGCGGCAAGGCACGCCAGCGAAGAAAGCGAGACGAAGCCGGCCAGCAGGGCGAGCCGGTGGAAGGAATGGTTGTTCATAGGCTTGTCTTATTTCGAGCAGCTTTGCAGGCTGGCGGCGAACAAAAAATGTTGCCTTCCGATGTTGCCAGTCGGTCGCGGCGCTCAAGCCTGTGCCGAACACTCTTATTAGCACCCGGCTTCAGCCGGGTGTTCGGGGAAGTCGAAGGCGGAAGCCGTTTTAACGGCTTCAGGGCGGGCTGGCACCGTCTTGTGCGGGCGGAAAAGCCGTTGAAACGGCTGGCCCACCCTCGCCGATCTTCCACCGGGCTGAAGCCCGGTGCTAATGAGAGTCGTTCGGCGCCGGGGATGGTTCTCCGTGCAGTCCGAGTTCGCTGGCGACGCGTCACGCTGACCGCGTGCGTGACGTGGCTCTTGCTCTGGAGTGCGACGGCTGCCGAACCGGCGTTCAATTTCCGCACGAACGACGTCATCGCCTTCGTCGGCGGGGAGGACGTGGTCGAGATGCAGCGCAACGGCCATCTCGAACTGCTGCTCACGGCGGCGCTGCCGCACCACAAGCTGCGCTTCCGAAACCTCGCCTTCGAGGGCGATACCGTCTTCGAGCAGCATCGGCAGCTCAATTTCCCGTCGTGGGAGAAGCAGCTTGAGCGCGTGGGGGCGACGGTGGTCATCGCGCAGTTTGGACAGGCGGAGTCGTTGAAGGGGACGAATGCGCTGCCGCAATTCGTGGCGGCCTACGAGAAGCTGTTGAACCGATTCACGAACGGCGGGAGGCGGATGGTGTTGCTTGTGCCGACGCCGTTCGAGAAGGGTCCGACTTCAGTCCCGAACCTCGAATCGCGGAATTCCGACTGGTTTCAATACTTATTGGCCATTATTGAGCTCTCCTCACGGCGTGGCGATCGATTCGTTGGCTTAAAACCAATCGTGATGGCGAAAAAGCCGGCTGCACCCGAGACGCGTGACGGCCTTCACCTGAGTCGAGATGGACACTGGCTGGCAGCCAAGACGGCGATTGACCAGCTCGGGATCCGACATCAGCTGGTAACTTTGGAGCTAAACCGTTGGATCCATTTTGAGCCCAACTCCTCGATTCCACCACTTCACAAATCTGATTGGAGCTTCGACCAGAGCCACGAACGCCTCCGCCAGATCATCGTCGAAAAAAACCGCCTTTGGTTCGACTACTGGCGTCCGCAGAACTGGGCCTTCCTCCACGGCGACCGCACCGACCAGCCCAGCAGCCGCGACCACCGCGACCTCAAAAAGCGCTGGTTTCCCGAGGAGATGGAGAAGTTCCTGCCGCTGATTGAGGCAACAGAGAAGGAGATTTGGAAACTCGCGGCGGAGCTGAAATGAAAACGGGATGAAAGCGGGATGAAAGCTCAAAGCTCAAAGTTCAAAGCTCAAAAGAAGCTCGTTACAGTTTTCGACGAGCGGAGCAAGGGTCAATCGCTGCGAACTGGCCCCGAAGGGGCCAATGAAAGTAGCCGGTGGGAAGCCTCGACCAACGGGAGAG
>CAZZAQ010000376.1:0-5369 GCA_964652165.1 uncultured Bifidobacterium sp. | reverse complement strand
TTGCGAGTTGCATTATGCGCGGGCCCAGGGTCTCGCTGGGTATGCCGAACGCTGTTGTCCCGGAGTCTTGGGGCACCAGACACGGCGTGGAGGCAATGCCGCACACTGGCGCCGAGATCGAGCGCGAGTACTGCGTAGTGCGCACGCCGGTGACGTTGGATTGGTTGAAGACGTTGAAGGCTTCCCACATGAATTGCAAGTGGATACCTTCCCTGATGCTCACACTGCGAGTGATGCGGGGATCGAGGGAAACGGTTGTGGGCAGCCGGAACGTGTTTCGCGGCTGTCCCGGTGTGCGGTCGCTGAATGGATTTCCGTCGTTGTTCAGATCGAAATTCACCAAGCCTGAATAAGGGAGCCCCGATTGCACGGACAGAATCCCGCTGACTGTCCAGCCGGCCAGGATTGCTTTCGCCGGCCCGTGGAAACGCTTCGCGTAATCCAATTCCCACACACCGCTGGCAACGAAACGGTGCCTCGCATCCAATGCGCCTGGGCTGCGATCGGCACGCGGGTTCGAGGGATCGGAGAGCAGACTTGCTTCCGCGCGATCTCCCGGATTGAAGGCGAGCGGATCCGGACGGTCGTCGAGAACCTTGCCCAGGGTGTAGGACGCCTGGAACTCCAAGTTCTGCGAGAGCCGCTTTTTCAGTTGTGCGACCAGCCCGTGGTACGTGGAGTTTCCACTACCCTCGAGTGCGATGACACGGTTGAAGCCGGGGATGGGTCGCGTAGGGGAGCCTTGCAGGCCAGGGAAACGCTGGTACGTCAGGACGGTGTTTGTGCCGGCGACGCCGATGCTGGCGGGATCCGGATGGGGCAGGTTGCTATCGCGCCAGCGCTGCAGGTGATTCCCGCGCACCAGAAGGTAGCTGGCCGAAATCGCCCAGTCTCTGTGAAGTTGGTACTCGATCCCGAAGTTGGCATGCTGATCCGAAGGCTGCACGTAGTCCGGTGAGAACAACATGACGACGTCTACCCCGGCGATCGGTGCTGCACAACTGGGCGGAACCCCGGATGGATCGGGTGCACCGCACACCGTATTCGGGTAAGCGGGAATCAAGGCTCCAGTCGGAGTGCCTGGAATGAAGCTACGCGTCTGCACGCTGATCCCGTTCTGGGAATGGACCCGTCCGGCCAGGCTTCCTCGCAGCCAGCCGTAAAAGATTCCGTAGCCGCCACGGACCACCAGGCGCTGGCTGGACAGTGGACTCCAGGCAAATCCGACGCGCGGCTGAAGGTTATTTCGATCCTGGGGTACGAAGCTGGTGTCCCAACCGGCAGCCAGCAGCGCCGGATTCTGGACCGGGGGCTGCGCCAGCAGCTGAAAGTCGTAGCGTAGGCCGAGGCTCAGCGTCAGATCCGGGCGTGCGCGCCATTCATCTTGGAAAAAACCCGCGAATTCGCTCGAATGCGGATACACGGTAACCCCGGGCGTACCGTGGCCCGAGAAGGCCTGGATGTAGGTCTCGCCGACCTGCGGGATCGGGACGCCCGCCAGGCTGCGGCCAAAGCTTTCCAGACTGTTGAAGCGATAATTCCCAGAAAAACTAACGCTGTTGAACGCCTTGTTGCGAGACAGCAGCACGTCGCCGCCGAACTTGAGCGCATGACGGCCCCGGCTAAGGGAGACCGTATCGGACCATCCGAACTGGTGAAAGGAGACGTGAGCGGGATCGGTTACTCTGCGCCCAATGGTCAGCACCAACTGACCGCCCTCGAAGATGTTGGCTTGGGGGTTGACGCTATCCGGCTCGGTGCGAATATCGTTGCGCAGATAGTGGAAGCGAGCCACGTTGACCATGCTCGACGAAAGCGTCGACGTCATAGAGACTGCCAGGGCGTCATTGGTTGTCGGATTGTCGCCGGTATGCTCAGGAGAGTTTTGCGGGCCGGACTCCAGCGTATTCGCGCTGCGAAATCGCACGCTGTTCCAGCGCCCACTCAGCCTGTGAACGGAGTTAATGTGCCAGTCGATCTTGGCGAAAACCGGGTCCTCGTCGAACGTCTGCAGGTAGGAAACGGCACGTGGCGTCAAGCAATCGAGTGCTCGCACCTGGAAAGCCGCCACCGTCGCGTTTGGGGAGAGCGCGAACCCGGATGGCAGGTTGAGGAAGGTCAGGTTCTGCTGTTGGCGGCGCTGGCCGTCATAGGCGGCAAAGAAGAACAGCCGGTCCTTCAGGATCGGACCACCGACGGCGGCGCCAAACTGGTGCACATGAAGTGGTTCTTTGGGTTCCCCCAGGCTTTTGCTGATCACATCCGTGGCATTGAGACCGCGGTCGCGAAAATACCAGAAGAGCGCGCCGTGGAAGTCGTTACCGCCCGACTTGGTGATGGTGCTGACAATCCCGTTGGCAGCTCGTCCCAGCTCGGCTGAATAGCCGTTGCTGTTTACCTGAAACTCTTGCACCGCCTCCAGGCTGAGTTGGTAAGGAATGCTGCGGAAAGGTTCGCCTCCGATCGGATTATTGTTGTTGGCGCCGTCCACCAGCAACAGGCTAAGGGAACGCTGGCCGCCAAAAACCAAGGTGTCGCCCGGTCCCCGAATGACGCCGGGCGAGAGCAGCACAAAGTCGATGTAATCGCGCCCCAGCACTGGCAGGCTGTCGATCGAGAGCTCTTCCACGGTGGAACTGACATGAGTTCGTGTGGTTTCCACCAGCGGGGTCTCGCCCGTGACTACGACCGACTCGGCTTGCGGAGCGAGGTGCAGGCTGAGCGCCAGATTGATTCTGGCCCCGACCGTGACGGTGACCCCATTTCGGATCAAGGTCGCGAATCCGGGGTGTGCAGCCGAAATTTCGTAGGTTCCCGCGGGCAAGACCAGAAAGCGGAAAATGCCGAGGTCATTGGTGGCCGTGGTTACAACGGCCGATGTGTCCAGGTGGCGAGCTTTGACGCTCACTCCGGGCACAACGGCGCCGGAGGGATCCGTGACCGTGCCCTCAATCGTCGCTTCATTGCCGGTCTGGGCGGTGGCGGTCAGGGATAAGAGGACCACGAGGATCAACGCAGCCTCACCGCGTGTGCAGCTCCTCGCGATGTCCGGCACCGCTGCCATCAAGCACCCGGCTACGTCGGGTCGGCTTTCGCTCCTCACGGATTCGCGGGGAGGTTCTGTTTGCGGCGGAACTCCTGGAAGCGAGGATCGCCGCGAAGGAAAGCGAATTCCGGAAAGGCAGTATAAGCATTAGCCGCGGGATCTCGCTCCGCTGCCATCTTCGACAGCGCCTGCAGGGTTCGATCAGGATCGCCCAAACCCGCGTAGATGTAGGCCTGGTGTCTGAAAGTTGCTTGCTCGTCGCCTTCCGCAGCCAAGCGTTCCGCGTCGGCCCGGCGGCCTGCTTTGGCGTACGCATACCCGAGATATCGGCGAGTACCGCGCGCGTCTAGTTTTTCGAAAAGGGCGATAGCCTCTGCGAACCTGCCTTCTTGGGTTAGAGCTCGGCCATGGAGATTTTGAGCGAAAACATCATTCGGTTCGCGGGCGAGAACTCGCTGGCAGGCTTGGATCGCTTCGTCGAACCGTCCCGCTACATACAAGACCAGCGCCAAGTTGGCCCAGCGCTCACTCGAAAGCGGGTCCAGCTCCACGGCCCGGCGTGCCTGGGTCACAGCTTCGTCCGTCTTCCCCAGCTGCAAAAGCACGGAGCGGGCGAAATCGCTCCGGGTTGCTGACAGATTGGGATCGAGCTCCAGAGCGCGGCGGAAGGACCGTTCAGCCTGGTCCCAGGCCAGGTCGTGCGCATGCGATTCACCCACGATGCCGTGGGCTTCCGCCAGCAGCGGATCAAGCTGCAGCGCCTTTTCCACGGCGGTGCGTGCCTTTTCTGATGCGCCTTCGAAGTTCGTCCGCCGGCCGAACGACATCTTCATCAACACCTGGGCCATTGCCGCATACGCGGGAGCGAACTCAGGGTCCTTGGTGACTACATCTTCGGACAAGCCCAGAGCCTCCCGCAACTGCACCGCACGTGTGCCTGGAGGCGTGGTGCGCTTTGCCAGCGCTAGCCCTCTGAGATAGGTATCGTAGATTTCCGGCGCAGTGTAGTACCGGCGCCGAACCGTACCCAACTTCAGGCGAAGCTGATTGACGATGGAAAGCGAGATCTCGTCCTGGATGGCAATAACGTCTTTCAGTTCTCGATCATAGCGCTGTGACCAAAGGATGGAATCGTCGGCCACACCGACCAGAGCCACATCAATCCTGAGCTTCCCCTCGGCGCGAAGGACCGATCCTTCGAGAATCAGATTCGCCCCCAGTTGTCTGCCCATGTTCTGAATATTGCGTGGCTTATTCTTGAATTCGTACGAGGAGGTGGACGATTTCACCTCCAGACCTTCGATGAGCGAGAGATTATGGATAATTTCGTCCGTGAGGCCATCGCTAAAGTAGTCGCTCTCCGGCTGTGACGCGAGGTTTCTTAGCGGCAAGACCGCAATCACCGGCCTTGCAATGACCGGACTCTTGGCTGGCTGATGAAGCAATAGCCAGCCGACTCCCACGAGCGCGATGGTGACGGCAAGCGCTGTCACTATCCACCGAAGCTCTGATCCAGGCACAACCTTCCAGCTTCGTTGGGCTTCAGCGGCTGATTCAGCTGCTGCCAGGAGTTCCGCTTCGCTCGTGGCGGCTGCCTGCGTTGGGGGCGATGCTGTCGGCGTGACCAGACGGTAGCCCACTCCCGGCACGGTCAGAATCACTCGTGGACGCTGCGGATCATCCTTTAGCGCAATTCTTATCTTCCGGATAGCGGTGTTAATGCCGTTCTCGGTGTCGTGGAAGACATCGCGGCCCCAGAGCTTCTCGGCTATCTCCTCGCGCGTGACCAGCCGCCCTTGGGCCTCCGCCAGCAGGACCAGAAGGCTAAAAGGCAGTTTTTCGAGCTGGATGGGACGGTCCTCACACCGCAGCTCATGGCGCGACAGGTCGAGCTCGAATTCTGCGAATCGAATGGTTTCTGCGGTGGGCACGGCGCAACCTGCTGAAGAAATGAGGTCATTATACGCTCGATAACTCGGGGGAGAGCGTCCAAAGGGCCGGCAAAACTCATGGAATCAATCGACTGGCAGCTTCATGAAGAGTCCAGCCAATCTTCAGCCGCTGTCCATTGCCACCGTATGACTGTTCCCTGAGTATGGGCGCCTGCGGCCAATTAGGTCGGCGCGCGGCTTAGGAGCTGCTCAGCAGCCAATCCTTCCGCGGCTTGAAGGAGCAACATCATGAAAGCGACACATCTTCTCTTGATCGTGTTAATGACCGTAGGGCTGGCAAGCTGCGGTGGCGGCTCACAAGCTCAACAGCAGGTACGGCAAAGCGCTCCGCTCGCCGTGACCGTCTCTCCCAGTTCCGCCGTGATGGACCA
>CAZZAQ010000375.1:845-5393 GCA_964652165.1 uncultured Bifidobacterium sp. | reverse complement strand
CGCTGCCGCGCATGAACCGCGACAGGAAATGCGGTGCGCCGCTGGCGCTGTGGCGGATGATGATGATGTCCGCGGCGAGCGCCTCGAGGTTGCGCGCGGTGTCCTTGAGCGTCTCGCCTTTCTTCAGCGACGAGGCCTCGGCGGTGAAATTAATCACGTCGGCGGTGAGGCGCAACGCCGCCAGCTCGAAGCTGATGCGCGTGCGTGTGGACGGCTCGATAAAGAGGTTGACGACCGTTTTGCCGCGTAACGCCGGCACTTTCTTGATCGCCCGCTCGCTCACGGCCTTGAACGCCTTGGCCGTTTCGTGGACGATCGTGATCTCGTCGGCTGAAAGCGACTCGATGTCGAGCAGGTGTTTGCGGTTCCAGGAGTTCATCGGGGAGGGGGGGAGTGGAGTGATGGAGCGGGGGAGTGGAGTGATGGAGTGTTGGAGTGTTGGGAGCAGAGCGGCTCTGGCCTCTGCCCAATACTCCAGCACTCCATTACTCCAGTTTTCCTCATGCCCGTTCGAGATACACCACGTCCTCGCCGTCCTCTTCCTTCAACCTCACGTCCACGCGATCGGCCGGCGCGCTCGGGACGTTCTTGCCAACAAAGTCCGCCTTGATGGGCAGCTCGCGGTGGCCGCGGTCGACAAGCACGGCCAGTTGCACCCGGCGCGGACGGCCGAAGTCGTTCAAGGTGTCGAGCGCGGCGCGGGTGGTCCGGCCGCTGAACAGCACATCGTCCACCACCACGACGGTTCTGCCTTCCAGGTCGAACGGGAGCAGAGTCGGCTGGATGTTCGGCGCGGCCTTGCTGCCGAGATCGTCCCGGTGCATGCTCACGTCGACGTGGCCAACGGGCACCGGATGGCCCCAGATGCCCTTGAGGAGGGCGCCCAGGCGTTCGGCCAGGTGAATGCCTCCGCGTTGGACCCCAACGATCGCCACGGAGTTGGACGCCTCGTTGCGCTCGGCGATTTCGTGGGCGATCCGCGTGAGCACGCGGTGGATGGCCTTGGCGTCGAGGAGGACGGTCCGTTCAGGCATAAAAAAAACCCAGCGGGCCCAAGGCCCGTTCGATTCCGCTCGAATTGTTTCGATCCATCGATTCCTTGGCGGCCTCGCCGGACCGCCTTAAAGGAGCCGGCCGCTCAATTGTGTTCGTGGCCGCTTCGGGAGAGCTCCTGCCGATGTTTGCGCCATCGGGAGCGGTGATTGATGATCCAATCGGTCAAGGCCCGCTCGAAGCCAATGTCATGGCCGACCTTTTCCGACTCGATCCATTTGTGTTTCATGATCTCCTCCCGCTCGGCCTGAAACTCTTTGTAGAGCGTGGAGTGGATAAGGAGGTCGTTTCCACTCGGAGGGTTCTTTTTGTCGTCAGGCATGACCAGGACTTTTTACTTTGGCCACGGCCAATTTAGCACTCGGCTGGGCGAAGACAATGCTTGAATGAGATCAATTCCAGCCCTTCACCGCACCGTCAGGAAGTCGTTGTGGTTCAACAACACGCGCACGAGGTTCTCTCGCGCCCGTCCGGCCAGGTCCGGCGCGGGCTTGGCGTTGTAGGTGACTGGCGTAGCTGCGACCGTGAGGTCGCGGGAAGCGGAACCCGGAGGTACGGCGTCGGCATCGAATGCGTTCCCGTTTGAAACTCCAGCCCGCGACCTCACGGTCGCAGCTACGCCAAACGGATTCTTACCGCTGGCCAGCGGTTTGGCTCCCACGGCCCGGCCGGCGTCATGGCGGGAGCAGTTCAGAAACTCGCGGCACAGGCGTACTTCTTCGCCGGTTGCGCCACGTCCCAACACGCGTCGGAAGGCTTCGGCGACAAAATGGGCGTCATCGCCACTGGAGCACTTTACCAAATCTCTCGTGAGCACATGGGCTTGCGCGAAAGCCAGCTCGCTATTTGCCAGAGCGAGGGCCTGCTGCGGCATGACGCTGGGGCGGCGTTCGTAGCACTCCGTCACGCTCGGCCCGTCGAAAATTCTCAGGAACTCGACCTCCTTCTCGGCGGCCTGGCGCAAGTAGAGGCTGCGGCGCTTGGAGGTGAGGCCCTGATTGTGATCGATGTCGGGGCCGCCCATCGTCAAGTCGAGGTTGCCGGCAACCCACAGCAAGTTGTCCCGCACCAGTTCGGCCTCGAGGCGCCGCGAGTTCATGCGCCACAGGAACACGTTGTCGGGATCCAGCCGCGCGCCGGCCGCGTCCGGCGTGCTGGCCTGGCGGTAGGTGGCGCTCGTGACGATGAGGCGGTGAATGTGTTTCATGCCCCAGGGCGTTGAACCGTTCAATCGTTGAATCGTTGAATCGTTGAATCGGCCGGCTGGGCGGTCGTTCGGTTCCGATTCAACGATTAAACGATTCAACGATTCAACGGGACTCACCAACTCTGCCGCCAGCCAGTCCAGCAACTGGGGATGCGACGGCGGCCGGCCGTTGCGGCCGAAGTCGGCGGGCGTGGAGACAAGCCCGCGGCCGAAGTGCCGGAGCCAGATCTGATTGGCGGCTACACGGGCGGTCAGTGGGTTGCGCGGCTCGGCCACCCACCGGGCGAACGCCAGTCGGCGGCCCGTGCTGGAATCCGGAAAGTCGTCGGTCGAACGCGGCTTGTAAGCGACGCCTGCGGCCGAAGCCAAATCTTTCTCGGCGTCCGCCAGGGATTTCTCCACGTCAGCGGTCTTCTTTTTCGCGGCATCCAAATCCTTCGCGGCCTTGTCGGCAGCCTCCTTCTTTTCGGCGGCGGCTTTGGCCGCTTCGTCAGCCTTGGTCTGCGCGGCGGTCTGCGCGACGCGGGCCAGGTGGAGCTTCAGCTTCGCCTCTGCAACCGCAACCCGGCGCTGGGCGGTGACGGCGTTCGTGGCGGCGCCGCGCCATTCCTCGGTCTTCTTCCGTCCGGCGTCCTCGAGTTTCTCGACGGCGACGACCGCGACGAGCGCCTCGCGGCGGGCCCCCGCGAGGACGACCGCGAGTTCGGCCTCCGCAAGTTTGCCGGCATCGGCCGCGGAGTTGGTCTGGAGCTTGACGAGCGCCTCGCGAGAATCAGCCAGCGCTTTGTCCGCGGCGGCGAGCGTGTCGCTCACGACGAACTCGCGGCGATCGGGGTGCGCCGCCAGGCGCGGAAGCGTCACGGGCTGGACCTGGAGCGCGCCGCCGAGGGCTTGCGGCACGCCGGGCTGCATCAGGCGGTTGGTGTCCGGGTGCCGCTCGTCGCCGCGGAGGAAGAGCCAGGTCGGTGGATTTGTCGCCACGTCAAACACGCGAACCAGCCCGTCGAGAGCGGTGTTCGTCTGCCCGGGCACGCGGTCAGTGCGGACCTGGTGCGGCTCGAAGATGGCGCGCACCTGGTAGTATTCGGCCTGCGCAATCGGGTCGACCTGATGGTCGTGGCACTTGGCGCAGTGCAGCGTGAGGCCGAGAAACGCCTTCGCGGTGTGGTGGAGCGTGTCTTCGAGCCACTGTTCGCGCGAAAGCATCTTGTAGTTCCGCACGAGGAAACCTGTGGCCCGGAGCGCCTGGGGATCTTCGGGCGCAAGTTCGTCGGCGGCGAGCATCTCGACGAGCATCCGGTCGTAGGGTTTGTTGGCATTGAGCGACTCGACAATCCAATCGCGCCAGCGCCAGATGTGCGGCTTGCTGTCGCGAACCTGGTTGCCATCCGTCCAGCCGGCCCAATCGCTGTAACGCCACACGTCCATCCAGTGCCGGGCCCAGCGTTCGCCGTGGCGCGGGTCGGTCAGCAGCTGCTCGACCACTTTTTCGTAAGCGTCGGGGGCCTTGTCTCTCAGAAAAGCGTCCTGCTCGGCCGGCGTGGGCGTCAGACCGATGAGGTCGAGATAGACCCGGCGCAGGAGCACTTCCTTGCCCGCCTCGGGGCGCGGCGTCAGCCCGCGCGCCTCGTGTTCCGCCGCGACAAAGGCGTCGATTGGATTGCGCACCCACCGGCGGTTCTTGACCCGCGGCACCGGCGGACGCTGCACCGGCTCGAACGGCCGCCAGCGATAACCGGCGAGGAACTTGTCGAACTCGGCGCGCCGACTCCCGGCCTCGCGCCGCTCCCTGGCTGAAGGCTTGTCCGTCGCGTCGCCGGGATTGTGTCCAAGGAGCAGTTCGGTCTGGTTGGCAACACCGTCGCCATCGGAGTCTTCTTCAGCGACAGCCGCGAGTCGGGCCGGGATGTCCTTCGCCTTGCCCGCCTGCGTCAGTTGGATTCCCAGGGCGCGCAACCGGGCGCCGAGCGGGTTGTGAGGAAACTCGTCGAGGCTTTGTGGCGACTGGTTGGCGCTGGGCAGATGGCAGGTCGTGCAGCGGCTGAGTTCCTTGACCAGGAAACGGTCGTAGTGCCGGTCCAGCGCGGCCTTGTTCGCGGGCGTGGCGAAGGCCATCCACGCCGGCGCCCCCAGCGCCAACACGCAGAGTGCGTGAAGGGCGGCGCGAAGGGCGGGTCGTCGAGCCATGACGGCGGCAGCCTGGCAGAAGCGTCGCGGGAGTTCAATCCCATCCGGCGCGGCTGATGTTTGGGGGATGCATTCCAGAATGTCCATTACCCGGCTTCATG
>CAZZAQ010000375.1:0-835 GCA_964652165.1 uncultured Bifidobacterium sp. | reverse complement strand
ATCGCCGCAGCTCCGGCCGTCTCCTGCCCGCGGGAGTGCAAACGGAGCCAGTCTCCGGAAAACTGGCCGAACTGCAGGCAAAGGGCTGCGCTGCGACCCGGGACGGCTCGCAGTCCGAGGCCGTGGTCGGGAGCGCCCGCCGTTTGGGCGTTCGGCCGGCCAGGCTTGCTTTGGAACCTGACTCAAGCCCGGCCGAGAGTGCAAACATCTGTCGCGCACGGGGTCGACAATACACGAGCGAGGGCAGGACCGTTAGCGCCAAACGAGCCAAACGAGCGAAACGAGCGAAAACCTGGCGCCGGAGGCAGTGGATCGTCCACGGTGAGCTTCCGTTACCCAATGTTCAAAGCCGATGTATCCGCGACGACGAGCACGTCATCCCTTCGATGGAGCAATCGGTGGGTCGGGGAAAAGCTCGTTCAGCGTGGCGACCTCCCGGTCGAGATCGTCGAGCGTGTAGGTCGAAATCCGGCGCTCCTTCAAGGCCTGCTGAAACGTGAAAAAGTCCACGCCCGCCAACTCGGCGCCGCGCACCTTGGTGAGCTTGCCGCGAGCGTACAGCGCACAAGCCAGTTCCAGGCGCAGTTCCTCGGCAGTCATCCCTGGCGGAACCGGCGGGTCTGGCAATGTCAACGTCATGCCGCCAAGTGAGTCGAAGAGACGCGGGTCGGTCAACCGATCAGGCCAGGGTTGCACGGTGCGTTGGAAAGCTTGGCCGGGAGGCGGGGACGTTTCGCGATATTCGACGAGGCCGGAGGCGGGCGCGGCGTTCATGGCGAGGTCGGACCAGGTGCCGGTCACAGTCGGAGAGCGTTGCAAGCGGTAGGTGAAATCG
>CAZZAQ010000374.1:0-5398 GCA_964652165.1 uncultured Bifidobacterium sp. | reverse complement strand
CGATTCCGGTTACGGGGAGCACTTCCGGCAGATCGCCGAGCGGGTTCGCGACATCGATTTAGCGCTGATTCCCATCGGGGCCTACGAGCCACGCTGGTTCATGCGCCGGGCGCACGTGAACCCCGAGGAAGCGGTGCGCATCCACCTCGACGTGCGCCCCCGCAAGAGCGTCGGCATGCATTTTGGAACATTTCAACTCACCGACGAAGCGATTGACGATCCGCCGCGGCATCTGCGGGAGGCGCTGCGGGAACGCCGTGTCCACGAGGAGGACTTCGTGGTGCCTGGTTTTGGGGAGAGGATTGCGATCCCGGCCCGTTGAGTTCGAACGGCAGAGAAGTGCCGTGGAATCGTTAAATCGTTGAATCGTTGAATCGTTAAAGCGGATCCATCTACCATCGTCCTTGCCTCACGTTTCACGTTTCACGTTTCACGCTTCAACGTCTTAAAGGATTCCGCGCCTTGACTTGCCAGAGGGGTTCCCAAAGACTGCCGCCCCTGTATGGCCGAGCCCAAAGAGAACGTGTTGATGGAGAAAATCGTTTCCCTGTGCAAACGGCGCGGGTTCATCTTCCAGTCGTCGGAGATTTACGGGGGCATCAACGGCTTTTGGGATTACGGTCCGCTGGGCGCGGAGCTGCGGAAGAACATTCGCGATTGTTGGTGGAATGACATGGTGCGCAGCCGCGACGATGTCGTCGGGCTGGAATCGTCGATCATCATGCATCCGAAAGTGTGGGAGGCTTCGGGACACGTCGCCGGCTTCACCGATCCGATGGTGGACTGCAAGGTCTCCAAGCAGCGGTTCCGCGCCGACCAGATTTTCTTTTCGCCTGTCATCGTGGACGGCAAGACCGTCGGCTACGTCAGCGCGCTGGAGAGCGACCGGATCGCGGAGGAGTTGCAGGAGAACGCCGAATCGTTCAAGCGAAAGAAGGCCTTACAAGGGAAGCTTGAGCCGGTTCAGCCGCGCGAGTTCACGGAGGCGAAGTCCGAAGAAATTCCGCTCGTGCCATCGCCGGCCACCGGCGAGCCGGGCAGCCTCACGGCGCCGCGCGCGTTCAACATGATGTTCCAAACCTACGTCGGCGCGTTACGAGACGAATCCGCCATCGCTTATTTGCGTCCCGAAACCGCGCAGGGCATCTTCGCTGATTACGAGGCCGTGATCGACACCGAGCGGGTAAAGATTCCCTTCGGTATTGCGCAGATCGGCAAGGCGTTTCGCAACGAAATCACGCCGCGCAACTTCATCTTTCGCAGTCGTGAATTCGAACAAATGGAGATGGAATTCTTCATCAGCGACGAGGACGACTGGCAAAAGTGGCATCGCTACTGGATCGATTGGTGCCGCGAGTGGCTGTGTTCGGTCGGCCTGCCCGCGTCAGCGCTCTCCGAATACAACCATCCCAAGGAGAAGCTGGCGTTCTACTCGAAAGGCACGACCGACATCATGTTCCGCTATCCGTTCGGCGTGCAGGAGCTGTGGGGCATTGCCGCGCGCGGCGATTACGACCTTTCGCAACACGCCAAATTCAGCGGCACGGCCCTGGGCTATTTCGATGAGGCGGCCAAGCGGCGCTATGTCCCGCACGTCATCGAACCCGCCGTCGGCGTTGATCGCATCCTGCTGGCCATTCTGTGCAACGCCTACCACGAGGACCAGATGCCGGACGAAAAGGGAAAGATGGAACCGCGCGTCGTGCTGAAGCTCCATCCGCGCGTGGCGCCGATCAAGGCCGGGGTGTTGCCGTTGCTCAAGAACAAGCCCGATCTCGTCAAAAAGGCTCAGGAAGTGCGGGACCTGTTGCGGAAGCACATGAACGTGTTCTACGACGATGCTGGGGCGATAGGCCGCCGGTATCGCCGTCAGGACGAAGCGGGCACACCGTTCTGCGTGACAGTTGACTTCGAGACCTTCGAGGGGATGAAGGAAGGGCCGCTGGCCGGCCAGACCGACACGGTTACGGTGCGCCATCGGGACGACGGCCGGCAGGAGCGCCTGCCCATCGCGGGCTTGTTGGCGTGGCTGTTGGAGAGAGTGCGGTAGCACTCTTATTCTGTACCTCACATGAACCGCCCAAAATTTGTAGCCGCCGACGTGAGGAGGCGGATTCGTTATTTCGCTCGGCTCTTCCGCCTCCTCACGTCGGCGGCTACGGCGCGGGCAAAACATCTGGGCTAAGGGTTCGCATGGGCCAGCCGTTCATCACCAACCTCACCCAGCAACAGCGGGTGTCGTACGGGCTGATGATCGCGCTGCTGGTGATGGTGGGGCTGTTGCACCTGGCGACGCTGGTCATTGCGGCCCTCTTCGGCTACTTCGCGCTGCAATGCTTCACCATCAGGGGCCGAAAAGGGCTGGCGGTCGCTCTTTACGTGCTGGTGGCCGCGGGCATCCTGGTGGGCTTCTACTTCTTCGCGCGGCGGGCCTACGTGACGCTGCCGGGCATCGCGGAGAAGACGATTCCCGCCGTGGTCGGCTGGGCCGAGCAGCGGGGGTTGGATCTGCCATTCACCGATTTCGAGACTTTGAAGGATCTCGGAATGGACAAGCTGAAGGAGAAATTCGCCAACATCGGCCTTTACCTGCGTGGCGCGGTGTTCCAGATCGTGTCGCTCGTCATCGGCGTCGTGATGCCGGTGAGCCTTTTCCTGAATGCACGCTGGCAGCGCGACGACGACCCGCACGCGGTGCGGGGCAGCCTTTACTCGACGGTGGGCCAGGAACTGGCGCTGCGGGTTGAGACGTTTTACCACAGCTTCGCTACCGTGATGGGCGCGCAAATCCTTATTTCGGCGATCAACTCAGTGCTGACCGCCGCGTTCCTGCTTTTCGGCGGCTACCCGCACGTGCCGGTGCTGGTGGGCCTGACGTTCCTCTGCGGGCTGCTGCCCATCGTTGGCAACCTGATCAGCAACACGCTTATCATCGGCGTGGGTTTCACCATCGGGCCGAAGATGGCGCTGTTCGCGCTGCTCTTCCTCGTGATCATCCACAAGCTCGAATACTTCCTGAACTCGAAGATCATCGGCCATCGAATCAAGAACCCGATGTGGCTGACGCTCTTCGGACTGATCATCGGCGAACGGCTCATGGGCATCCCGGGGATGATCCTGGCGCCGGTCGTCCTGCACTACATCAAGGTCGAGGCCTCGCGCAGCCGGGTGGCCGAGGAGACGGCGTCCGACGGAAGCTCCGAGAAAAAGGACGAGATGCGCTTTGAGCGGGAATTCAAGAGTGCCAACAGCTAATCCAGGCTGATTTCAGGGTGTCTCTTCGGGACAGACTCCCGGCTGAACGAGCGCCGGGGCGCATCCCAGTTTCTTGCAGCGCTCTTCCTCTCATTAGCACCCGGCTTCAGCCGGGTGAATCGACGGACCGGATGTCTTCAACCGCTTTAGCGGTTTGCAAGCTGCGCAAAACCGCTAAAGCGGTTGAGCCGCTGCTGCCAACTCTCCCACCCGGCTGAAGCCGGGTGCTAATGAGAGGCGCTTGCCAGGTGCAACAAAGTGAGATACGCGCGGTGCGCCGGGAGACTTACTTGTGCCCTTTGCCTTCGTAAACGATCTCGAAGATCAGCGAGGTTTTCTCCTCCTTCCCGCCAATTCGAGCCGGGATGGAAACGCGGAGGGATTTGTGCTCCTCGGCGGGCGAGAAAAGTTTCGGCGCGGCCCCCTCCTCGGTCGCCAGCCGAACTCCGCCGTGCCCAGGTGATTGCCGTCCTGCGGCTGAAGGGCCAGGCGCATCGTGTGCACGCCCGCGGGCAGCGGGTCGTCGCGATAGTCCCGCCGTTGCCTGGGCACGTTGACGGCGCCGAGCAGCGTGGCGGTTCCCACGCTGTCGAGCGCCTTGGCAAGGCCGGCCGGTTTGCCGGCCAGCGGCATTTCGGAGACAAGCCAGAACTCGAACGCGGGCTTGGTGCCATCGAGCAGTTGGATCGCCTTGCCCTGGAGTTTGGCGCGGATGTCGGCGGCGAGTTCCTCCGGCGGCGCCTTGTCGACCACTTTGAGTTCGAGCGCGGAAAGGTTCGCGGCGACGAGAAGGCCGGCGAGGGCGACAATGGTTTTCTTGTTCAGTGAGTACATCGGATCAAAGCCAGGCTAAAATGCAAGTGCCGGAAATTAAACGCTTCCTACCCCCGGTGGTATTCAACGCGAAATCTGCAGGTGGATTCGAAAAGAGTTGTTAACCACGGATGGACACGGATGCACACGGATAAAACAACCCACACAGACTCGCCTGTCGGGCGAAACTGGCTTTCGCCGGAAGGGCTTCTCTATCCGTGTCCATCCGTGTTCATCCGTGGTTCAATTCGGTTTCCAGGTTTGGCCTGGCCTACTGGGCAAACGTGCCGACGTAGGCGCTGCGGCGGCCAGCCAGTTCCCAAGTCGCATTCAGGTCGCGCCCGCGGAACGCGGCCAGTTCGGTGTAGGCGCTGAACGCGCCGTCGACCTTGGTCAGCGGCGGATAGTAGTTCTCCTCGTTGCCGCAAAGGTGATCCTTGCCAGCGAGGCAGCGCGTCGAGATTTCGACGAGGTCGCCGGCCTTCACGGTCGCGCAGGCGCCGGAATCGCATTGGCCCATCTTGACTTCCATCGTGGCGGCTTTCACGGCGGCAACGTCCTTGATGAGTTTTCCGGCCTGCGCGCGGGCGAAGTCGGCCAGCGCCTCCTGCTGGGTGGAGCTCGCGCGGGAATCGACGATGAGCACGGCGCGGCCGGCGCCCGGGTTCAGGCTCACGTCGCCGAGGGTGCTGTCGGTCTGCACGACGGCGACGACGCTCAGGCCGTCGAGCGCGGCGCCTTTCCAGGCGCCGTGTTTCACGCGCCAGACGATCATGCCTTCCTTGCCGCTGAGGCCCATCTCGGCGTTGGCGACGCACGCGCCCGTGTAAACGTCACACGAGCGGACTTCGAGGTAGTCGCCGGAAATGGCGGGGGCGGGTTGCTTGGCGGGGAGGGTGAGAGTTGCGGCGAGGGCCGTCAGGGCCAGAGTCAGTTTGGTTTTCATGGCGGTGGTGGTAGTCAAAGGAGTTGCACCGTTAAAAGGTTACAAGGCTACAAAGTTACAAGATTGCAAGAGGCGCGGTTGCAACATTGTAACTTTGTAACCCGTGTAACTCTTATCTCAGTCATCACTGTTCACGATAGATAACAAGCGCGCGATTCGCAACACTCTTTCTTGCCGCATCCCGCGCCGTCGGGGCCGAAGGCTTCCTGGGTTTGTGCGCACCAGAAGTTGCCGCTGGCAAAGGCGTCGTCCTCCGGGCTGCCATGGAACATTTCCTTGCAGCGGAGATAGCGGCAGGGGTGCTGGAGTTCGGTGCTGGTGGGTTCGGGTGAGGTGTTCATGGTGTCCTCCAATCAAGAGGCTGCCTCCAGAATGGCGCGTTTT
>CAZZAQ010000373.1:0-5405 GCA_964652165.1 uncultured Bifidobacterium sp. | reverse complement strand
GCGTCATCCGGCCGATTCGCTCGATGCCACCTTTCCGGACAGCGAGGACCAGCCGATGCGCCAGGTCGAGGACGCGAAGGCCGTCGCGGCGCCCGACTCGGTGATGCAAAGCGAACTGGAGGACAAGATCGAGGAGGCGCTCGCGGAGCTGCCGGAAAAGCAGCGCACCGCCATCCTGCTTTGCCGGGGTGAGGAACATTCCTACGAGGAGATTGCCGCGATCCTCGGCTGCTCGGTCTCGGCGACCAAGTCGCTCATCCACCGCGGGCGCGAAACACTCAAACAGCTCTTGAAGCCCTACCTGCGGACCGGCGCGTGGAAGGAAAAGTAGCCGAAACTTTGAGACCCGACCGGGTTTTGAGAAAGGGAACAACATGAACGAAACGGAGTATCGAGAATTGATGGAAGCAAGCTGGCGGCGGCAGCTGACTGCCGCCGAGGAAGCCCGGTTGCAAGCCTGGCTGACCGCCCACCCCGAGGAGCAAGCCCGGTGGGAATCCGAGTCGTCGCTCAACCACTTGCTCGAACAACTGCCCGACGTGCCGGTTGCGTCGAACTTCACCGCGCGCGTCCTGCAAGCCGTTCAGCGCGAAGCCATCCGTCCGGCGGCCCGGCCATTCGCTGAAGTCCTCCGGCACTGGCTCATGCCGCGCCGGGCGACCGGCGTGGCCTGGGCGGCGTTGGCGCTCTGCGTGACCTGGTTCGCCGTTTACCAGGCGGAGTCGAATACAAAGGCCCGGCAGGCCAACGAATTGGCAGTAATCTCTGGGTCCGCCCTGGTGTCCGACCCAGCCGTGGTCGAGGACTTCGACGCAATCCGGCGTCTGCCCTACGCGGAGGACGAGGAACTCTTTGCGGTGTTGAACAAATGACCGGCATGGACCCGCCATTCTCCAGGATGCTGTTCGCCGGCGTGCTGCTCTCAGTCGTTCTTTTCCAATCTGAATGCCCGGCACAGGGCCGGGATTCAGGTGCCAACCCGAAGGCGCCCGTGCCCCCCACACTGCCTCCCGCCCCGTCGCCCATCCAGTACTTCCGCCGGCTGCTGGAAGCGCCGGCGGCGGAGCGGGAGCAACTGCTGGCGGGCAGGTCCCCCGAGCATCGGCGCGTGCTCACCAACAGTGTGCGCATCTACCTCGCCCTTACCCCGGAGGACCGCAAGTTGCGGCTAGGCGCGATGGAATTGCGCCACTACCTGACGCCGCTGATGCACCTGCCCGCGACGAACCGCGCGCTGGGCCTCCAGATGGTGCCGGAATCGTATCGCGCGCTCGTCCAGGAACGGCTCGATTACTGGGATCGACTTGCGCCGGACATGCGCCAGCAGGTGCTCGACCGCGGGATCCTGATACCTGTGCTGCCGACTCTCTCGCATCCAGTCCGCGGCTATACCTCGAATCAACTCGCCGCCGTCGATGCCGCCGCGAGGCAGTGGCAGTCCTTCTCAGGCGCCAAGCGGGCTGAAATCACGGCGAACTTCGAAAGGCTCTTCAAGGTGTCCCCGGAGGAGAAGGAGAAGACACTCCGTCCGCTGCCGTTGAGCGACGCCGAGCGCGGGCAGATCGAGAAGACGCTCGAGAAGTTCTCCAAAATGAAGTCCGTCGAGCGGCAGCTCGTGGTGAACTCATTCAAGAAGTTTGCCGACCTCTCGCCCGAGGAACGCCGCCAGTTCCTGCGCAACGCCGAAGAGTGGCAAAAGATGAGTTCCGAGGACCGCCAGCGTTGGCGCTACCTGGTCAACAACCTTCCTCCCCTGCCGCCGTTGCCGCCCGGCTTTGGCCGCCCGCCGATGCCGCCGCTTCCGAAGATTCCCACGAACACGCTGCGACCGGCCGTGCTCGCCACGAACTAGTGACTGGGCGCGTCTCACTTTGTCGGAGGGCACGGTTAGGGCACGGTCTCACCCCTCCCTCCGGCCCCATCGCCATTGAATTAGGAGCAAACAACCTTACCGGCGGCGACATTCTTACTCTTACTCTTACTCTTACTCCTACTCTTACTCTTACTCGTAATCCCAATCGCTCCAGGCGTTTAGAGAGTATGAGTGAGAGTAGGAGTAAGAGTAAGGATCCGTATCGCCCGCTTCATCCAACGCCAGTGCATCCCGACTCTGACTGACCGCGCTTCGAGGGCGGGACTTGTCACTCCTGCACGCAGCCCCTACGCTGCGCGGCCTTGTGGATAAGGTCGCGTTCAGAATTGGGCCGCTCCCGGTTCATTGGTTCGGCTTGCTGGTGGCGGCGGCGTTCCTGATCGGCCTCTGGACGGCCTCCCGCCGGGCCGCGCGCGACGGCCTGCCGCCCGAGAAGATTTCCGACGCGGGGGTCTGGCTGATCCTCGGAACCATCCTCGGCGCCCGCGGTCTCTATGTCCTTTCCTACTGGAAGGAACATTTCGCCGGCAAGCCGTGGACGGACATCTTCATGGTCCAGCAAGGCGGACTGGTTTACTACGGCGGGCTGGCCGGCGCGACGCTGGCGGGGATTCTCTACATCCGCCGGCAGCGGCTGCCACTGTGGAAGTTTGCCGACGCGATCGCGCCGAGCATTGCGCTGGGCTACTTCGTCGGACGCTTTGGATGCCTGATGAACGGCTGCTGCTATGGCCGGCCGACCTCGCTCCCCTGGGCAATCCACTTCCCGGCGGACCATCCGACACTGGGCGCCGGCGTGCACCCGGTCCAAATCTACGACGCGCTCCTCAATCTGGGCTTCTACTTCTTTCTGGCCTGGCTGCACCGGCGGAAAAAGTTCGACGGGCAAATCTTCGCCGCCTACCTCATCGGCTACGCGGTGCTGCGGTCGGTGGCGGAACTGTTCCGCGGCGATTACCCGGTGCGTTATCTCGGCGGCGTGGTGACGCCCGCGCAACTGGTCGGCGCGGGCATCCTCCTTGCCGGACTGGTGCTGTTCTGGAAACTGCCGAGGCGCCCAACCAAGGCCTGAACGTGGAGCGAGCCGTTGAACCACGAATGGACACGAATGAACACGAATTCAAAGGGAGCGAAAACGAATGAATCTTTCACCCGAAGGCTGAGCCGGAATTCGGGTTCGCATTCGTGTCCATTCGTGGTTTGGAAATCTGGATGACTTACCAACCGCCGCAACCCAATATGCTAACCGCAAAGAACACAAAGAACGCAAAGAGACTTGAATGAATGGAGGTCCTCTCTGCGTTCTTTGTGTTCTTTGCGGTTAAGAAATTTGCGCCACTGAAACGCTCATGCCCGATGGCGGCCCTCCTCCTCCGTTGCTGCTGGCCGGCCCGACGGCCGCCGGCAAGTCCGAAGTCGCCCTGCTGCTGGCCGGGCGTCTGGGCGGCGAAATCATTTCGGTCGATTCGATGCAGGTCTATCGCGGCCTGGACATCGGCACGGCGAAACCCTCCCCTGCCGACCGCCGGCGAGTGCCCTATCACCTCATCGACGTGGTCGAACTGTGGGAGCCATTCGACGCGGCGCGCTTCCTCGATCTGGCCCGGCGGGCGGTGAAAGAAATACAGGGTCGGGGCCGGCGACCGATTTTGTGCGGCGGCACAGGGCTCTATTTCAAGGCCTTTCTCGACGGGCTGGGGGACTCGCCGCCGTCCGCTCCTGCACTGCGGGCGGAACTGGAACGGTCGCCGTTGCCCGAACTGTTGCGCGAACTGGAGCAGCGCGACCCGGCGACTTTTGAGCACATCGATCGACAAAACCCTCGCCGCGTCGTGCGCGCCCTGGAAGTCATCCGTTTAACCGGCCGGCCATTTTCCAGCCAGCGGGCAGTGTGGCCGGGAGATTCCCCGCCCGGCGCCGTCTTCGCATTGCGCCGGGGCGCCGCCGACTTGCGCGCGCGCATCGACGCGCGGGTGGACCGGATGTTCGAGCAGGGGCTGGTGCGGGAGACGGAGTCGCTCCTGGGCCGCGGGCTGGATCGAAACCGCACCGCCATGCAGGCCATCGGCTACCGGCAAGTCGTCGAACATTTGCGCGGCGCGCGATCACTCGCGGACACCATAGCCGAAGTCAAGGCGCGCACTCGGCAGTTGGCGAAGCGGCAGATGACCTGGCTGCGGCATCAGTTGCCGGTTCGGTGGATCGAGGTGACGCCGGAGGAGAGCGCCGAGAGCGTTGCAGACCGAATCGCAGGCGGCCTTGGATGAGAACTCAGGCAGAGGAATGGGGGCAGGGGAATGAAGGCCAACCCTTTCGGGGTTGTATGTGGAGCACTGCGGGGGCGCGGCCTTCCAGGGCCGCGTGTTGCTGGATTGCTGTCAACTTCGCGCGGCCTTGGAAGGCCGCACCCCCGGTCAACTCTCATGGATGGGCCGCTTGACACCTCGGCATCGAGTCCTATATTGCGCCCGCAATGCACGATGCAAGCAGAGGTGCCGAGGATGGCGATCCTGGCCCGCGATTGTTGAAGCTCAAGGAGTTCTCCTCCGCCGGCCGTGGTTTTTGGAAGGACGTGTCCGCTGCGGACTGGGACGACTGGCGGTGGCAATTAAAAAACCGCATCAGTTCGCTGGCCCGGCTCGAGGCGCTCATGCCAACGCTGATACCCGAGGAAATCGCCGGCACCCGGCTGGCGAACACGAAATTGGCGCTGGGCATCACGCCCTATTTCTTCAATCTCATCGATCCCGCCGACGAGTTTTGCCCGATTCGCCGGCAGGTCATTCCGCGCATCGAGGAAACCCTCACCGCGCCGTGGGAGTTGAGTGATCCGTGCGGCGAGGACAGCCACTCGCCCGTGCCGGGCCTGGTGCATCGCTACCCGGACCGAGTGCTGTTCCTGGTCACCGACCGTTGCGCCAGCTACTGCCGCTACTGCACGCGCTCGCGGCTGGTGAGCAACGCCAGCGGATACGACTTCCATCCCGATTTCGACAAGCAGCTCGCCTACATCGAGCAGCATTCCGAAGTGCGCGACGTGCTGTTGAGCGGCGGCGACCCGCTGTTGTTCAGCGACGAGAAGCTGGAATATCTTCTCAGCCGGCTTCGGGCCATTCGGCACGTCGAGTTTCTCCGCATCGGCACGCGCATTCCGATCTTCCTCCCGCAGCGCATCACGCCGGAGTTGTGCGCGATGTTGCGCCAGTTTCATCCGCTGTTCATCAGCATCCACGCCAACCACCCGCGCGAGCTGACCACGGAGGCGCGCGACGCGCTCGGCCGGCTGGCGGACGCAGGCATTCCGCTGGGCAACCAGTCCGTGCTCCTCAAGCACGTCAACGACGACGTGACCGTGATGAAGGCGCTCGTGCAAAAGCTCCTCCTGTGCCGGGTGAAGCCGTACTACCTTTACCAGTGCGACCTCATCGCCGGCTCGGCGCACTTGCGCACGCCGGTGCGCAAGGGGCTGGAGATCATGCAGGCACTGCGCGGGCACACGACGGGTTACGCGGTGCCGCAATACGTCATCGAC
>CAZZAQ010000372.1:4516-5405 GCA_964652165.1 uncultured Bifidobacterium sp. | reverse complement strand
ATGGGAAAGTGGCTGGTTGACCGCTTTGCACCGTACTGTCGAACACAGTGCCATCGAGCAGAGTGCCGTGGTAATGGACGCTCACCGTGTCGGTGGCTTTCGGAGAAACCGTGCCGGTGCCTTGTTTCATCACCTAGTATTTCAGGCCGCTTGGCGTCGTCTTCATTTCCTTTCCGGGTCCGCTGGTGGCGCCGGCGGTTGGGCCCGGCGTATTGGTAGCGCTACCAATTACAGTGCTTGTTTGTGTCCCTATATCACAGCCCACGAGGAACAGGGCCACGGCCAGTGTTGTAGAGAGTCGTGCTATCATAGTTGAATTATCCGGCTGCCGTCGATGGCAGCTCGGAGCGGAGTTTCCGCAATTGCCGTCCAAGGTCAAGCAACCTCCGAGGAGGATGAGGGCGTAGCTTGCGCACCTTGGCACCCGCACCAACGTCCTCGAAAACGAGCCCGGCTGCGGCGCAGCCCAGGCGCTGCGCATGATGTGGTACCGTCAGCGTCCCAGCCACATTGTGCGAGTAGCGCAGACAGCCCTGTCTGCTGTTTCGCCGACTGCCAGTCGGCGGGCGTCCGGTTTGCCAATCAACGCTCCTTCCGGTCGGCAGCATCGCGGGTTGGCAACCCGCGATACAGCAGGCTCGGCAGCCTGCGCTACGATCCCCAAGCCCGATTCGACATGCACTGAACCTGCCGCGCGAGGCTCAAGCCGGGCCAGACCCGCTACGCCTTCTGCCGAAGGCGAACCCAGACGGAGTCACGGCCCGGCCGGAGTCGCGCGCAGCCGGCGGGGGTTGAACGCACGAACGGAGGAAAAGGTTCGGTCTCGACTGGGTCACGCCAGGCGCGAGGCCGCGCGCACGGGTGGCATCGGCGTGAGCATCGCGTCGAG
>CAZZAQ010000372.1:997-4506 GCA_964652165.1 uncultured Bifidobacterium sp. | reverse complement strand
ACAGGGGAGAGGGAGAGTAGCCAGACGGGCCGTCAGGCAGCTTTTGCCGCCGATTCGGTGTCCAGCCTGACGAGGAGCCACGGCGCGGCGGCCAGCAGGCGGGCTTGACGGAAGAGACGCGCGGCAGCTTTGAGTTCGCCGCGCTGGCGCGCATCCAGCGCCAGGTAGTACGCGGCCAAAGCCTTGTCGGACTGAATCTCGCTTCGCGCATGAACTTCCGAGAGCAGCGGCCGGGCTTCGTCCGGGCGGCCCTGCTCGGCGAGCACGGCGGCACGGGTCGCTTTGATGGAGAGGTTTTCCGGCTGCATCGCCAGGGCTTGCGCGCTCCAGTGGTCCGCGTCGGGCAGCAGGTGCGCCAGCCCTTCCTCCACGGGCAGCGCGGCCAGCGTGTCGAGCAGGTAGATCTTTTCCTGCAGCAGCCCCGGCTCGTCCAGGTATTCGCCGCAAAGCACCCACGCGGCCTGCCGTTCGCCCAAGCGGAGCCGCGCCTTGATTTGCTCGGCCAGGAACGTGACGCGTATCGACAGCCCCAGGTCGGCGCTGTCGAGGACGTCTTTGAATTGCGCCGCCGCCGCGTCGTGCCGCCCGGCCCAGGTCAGGACCAGCCCCTTCCAGTCCAAGAGCGCGACGTTGTCCGGCGCCCAGCGAATCGCCTCGTCGAGGAACGCCTCGGCGCCCGCGATGTCACCCGATTTTCTGAACTGTTCCAGTTGCGCAAGCGTCTGGTCGAAGTTGAGGTCCGGCGGCCAGAAAGAACGCGCGTTCACTTCGATTCGGAACGCTTCGATCACTTCCTTATGCCGCTTGAGGGCGGAGAAGTTCGCCGGCGCGGCCGATTGCCACGGCTTGCGGTGCGTCCACACTGCGCCCCAGCCGAAGGTGCCTCCCAGCAGGAGGAAGAGCACCGCCGCCGTCCAGAGGATGGCATTGCCGCCCGCCGAAGCCGCCGCGCGCGCGACCAATGCCGCGCACGCCACGGACGTCACCGCGCCCGTCCCGAACACCGCCACGCCGAAGCGCCGGGCTGTCTTGCGCGCGAAGTTGATGTGCCGGATCGGCGGCGGGTCCTTGGCCTGCGGCACGAACGGCGGCCGGCGCAGGAACAGGATTTGGCACAACGCAAGGCCATCCGACGCCGCGCGTCCGAACGGAGTCGAACGCACGTGCGGAAACAAGTGATGCACCGCGATCGTCACGCTGGCGATGCCGAACAGCCACCACGGGCTGACCGCCACCGTAAGATCGAGCGAGGCCGCCCGGGTCGGGCCCGCCGCCGCCAGCGCCGCCCAGCCCAGCGCAATGCTCATCGCGGGACCTACCGCGTGAAAACAGAAAAACCGCCACAAATTGCCCCGCCCGCCTTCGGCCTGTGCCTGGGTGCAGCCGCCGTAGGGGATTTGCTTCACCTCCACGTCGAAGCCGAGCCAGCGCACGGCGAGCACAGCCGGCCCAAAACCGAGAAAAATCTTTTCCACCCGCAACCCGCATGCGCGGGCCGCGAAGGCGTGCGCCAGTTCGTGGGGGAGCGTCGCGAGGACGAGGAAGAGTTGAACGAGGAACAAGTTCAGCGCGCAATGCCCAAGGCGCGACTCCGGGTTCGCCCACACGAGCGCCAACCCGATGACCCCCAGCGCCACGTCGAGGACGAGTCCTGCCTGGAAAAACCTCCGGTGGAACCGCGCGTGGCAGTTGGGGCAATACGTCCGCGCGCTGCGCAACGGCACCGGCTCCTGCGCGAAGACCTGGCCGTCCGAAGCGGCAATACCGCACACGCTGCACTTGATTTCCATTTGCGATCCGCGTCCACCTCCAGACGGCACGCCCCAAGCCACCTGCTCACCGGCCCGCCCATGCCCAAATCCGCCGTCCGGTTTGCCAGTAGAACGGCGGCTGACGGCGGCGCATTAGCCTGCATTGCTCACCGGAGCTCGACGTTTACGCCGCTTCAGCGTCGCCACCCGGATAAGTGCGAAATGGTTCAAGCCCTCCTGTACCCGTGTCGTTGAAGCGGCATAAACGCCTTCTCATTACCCACAAGGTCCAGCGTCCGCTGTTGAATCCCAACGGGATTCCATCCTTCAGCCCAGCGTTGCGACGAAGGAGCTACGCTGGGTCAGCCGGCAACAACGATTCCCATCTACCCTGAAAGGGTTGAATCGAGTGCGCGAATCGCGCGGAGGAGGACCGGGTGCAACCCCTTCAGGGTTGGGCCGGATTTCGGATGCGTGACCCAGGGTAGCTCGTGCCTCGCAACCCTGGGCTGAAGGGGCGCAACTCGGCACACGCACCAGATCGTAGTGGGGCAGGCGACCTCGCCTGCCAAAGTCCACCGGGCGACTCGCCCGGTGAATTCTGCAAGCGAGGTCGCTTGCAGGACTGTGCCAGCCGAGTCGGCTGGCCCACTACGGTGCGTGTGCCGAGTTGCGCCCGGGCTGATGGATGCAATCCCTTTGGGATTGGCTGAAATCGCGCCCTCTTGAGAATCCAGCCCGCGACCTCACGGTCGCAGCTACGCTAAACGGATACCCCTTCACCGCGGGGCCGCGTCGTTCGTCGAGATGATCCGCGGCCGGGCCAGGAACTCGACGTAGCGGGTCTGATGCAGCGCCAGCGTCAGGTCGAGGCTCGTCGCGATGGTAGTAGTTACGCGCAGCGTGATTCCTAATTGGTCTGGGCTCTCGAATGAGACACTCACCGTGGCCTCGCGGCCGTTGTCATCGACCGCCCTCACCAGCGTCATGCGGTAGTCGGGGCGGCCCGGCGTGACCCGAAAGTAGAAATGGTAATCGCCGCCCAGTCTGCTGGGTCCCCGCTCCCCGCCGGCGTATTGCAGCAGTGCGCCTTGCAGGTTGGTCTGCGTCGGCACGGTGTTCGTAAGGTCTGTCCCCGGGAGCGGCACGCCCCGAATGGTCCAGAGTTCGGACGCCACAAAGTTGGACCGCTGCGTAAACCCGACGCGCAGTTTCCACGCCGGCTCGGCAGGCCAAAGATGCGGCTGCAACTCGACGTATTCGGCGTCCGGCTCTTGCGATGAGCTCCAGATGCCGGCAATGAAATTGCTCGTTGCATCGCTGGCTTCCACGCTGGCAATACCCCATTCCTTCGTCGCCCGGCCATTGCGCTCGATGCGAAAACCGGCGCGCGGCTGGGAAACCGTCGGGTTCGGCGCGGGCTTCCACTTGTTGGACCCGCGGCCGACCCCGGCCGTGAGGTCGAACAGAGTGACTGAAAGATCGCCTTCGCGTGCCGTCATCGGCGGCTCTGGAGCGGTCCAAACCGGATACTTGCCCGGCGTCGGGTTCCGCACGGTGAACTGGCCGATCGGTGTGGCATCCGGGTACCGCTTTCCTTGCTCGTAAACGCGCAGCGTGAAAGTGCGCTCGCGGCGCGGCCAGGACTCGAAGGCCCAACCCTCAATCCAGGCGCCAGTCGTTCCCATGATCCTCACTGAAGCAAACCCCCAGACGCCGAAGTCGTTTGAGTCGCAGAACACCAACCGCGTGTCGCCC
>CAZZAQ010000372.1:0-987 GCA_964652165.1 uncultured Bifidobacterium sp. | reverse complement strand
GATGGCCGGCCCGTCGTCATCACTCCCTGCTTAGAGGAGAACTTCGTGGCGAGCTTGCGCGGCAACAACGAGAGCAGGCGTTGCTGCCATCCGCCGCCAAGATACCGATGTTCAGTTCCATAAGTCACCTCCTTCAGCGTCATTGTCGTCCCGTCGGAAAATGTCACCGTATGGCCGATGGACTCTCCGCCCGACGGCCGGAAGATCACCATCAACGCGGCGAGCACGAGCAGGACGAACAGCGCAAGCAGGATTCGCTTGATGACCGTGGCTTTCTTCATCGAGGGTCACAAACGCTCCCGAAACCAGGTCGTGATCGGCCCGGCCAGGTCCTGCATCCAGAATCCCACGACGTAATGATCCGCCTCGGGCACCTTGAGGCTCGTCGATTCTCCTCCGGCGGCTTGCTTCAGCTTGAGGATGTCCTCCGGCCGGCTGATGGGGTCTTTGCCGCCGCCGACCAGCAACACCGGCTGCTTGAGCCGGCGTATGCCGGCTTCCGCCGACCATTCGCTCCATTTCAAGTCCAGCTTCGCCGCCGCGCTCGCCGCGGCGGCGCGGACCAGTCGCCTCGGGACCGGCGCCTTCTCCATTTCCGCAAACCGGGCAATGGCATCGTCCGGCCGATTATAGGGGGCGATGGCCACCACCGTGCGCACTCGCGGGTCGCGGGCCGCCCAGTTCAACGCCAGCGTGGCGCCGTAGGAAAGGCCCAGCACTCCGACCCGCTCGTCACACAATCCGCGCGCCATCAGGTAATCGAGGACCTGGCGCAAATCGGCCGTTTCGTATTTGCCAAAGGTGATTCTCGATCCGGTGGATTGCCCGTGCCCGCGCAAGTCCACCGTCACCACGCGAAAACCCGCCTGCGCCAGCACGAAGGCCCACGGCGCCATGGACTCCTTCATCATCCCGTAACCGTGCAGCACAAGAATGGTGGCCGGCTTCTCGAGCGGCTGGAACGTATCACGCGGTTCCGGCTCCCAT
>CAZZAQ010000371.1:3683-5416 GCA_964652165.1 uncultured Bifidobacterium sp. | reverse complement strand
GCTCGGCTTCGGCTCGCAGGGCCACGCCCACGCGCTGAATCTCAGGGACAGTGGCCTGAACGTCGTCATCGGCCTCTACGACGGCAGCAAGTCGATCCCCGTCGCGCAGCAGAAAGGGTTCGAAGTCGTGCCGACCGCCGAGGCCGTGCGCCGCGCAGATGTCATCATGGTCGCGCTGCCGGACACGAAGCAGGCCGCCGCTTACGCGAAGGACATCGCGCCCAACCTGAGCAAAGGCAAAACGCTGCTCTTCTCCCACGGGTTTTCGATTCACTTCAAGACGGTGGTTCCGCCCAAGGACGTGAACGTGATCATGGTCGCGCCCAAGGGGCCGGGGCACATCGTGCGCCGCCAGTACACCGAGGGCAAAGGTGTGCCGAGCCTCATTGCTGTCTATCAGGGCGGCAAGCAAGCCCGGCAGGTTGCCCTGGCTTGGGCCAAGGGCATCGGCGGCACTCGCGCAGGCGTCCTGGAGACGAACTTCAAGGAGGAAACCGAAACCGACCTGTTCGGCGAGCAGACCGTGTTGTGCGGCGGCTGCAGCGCCCTGGTGCAGGCGGGATTCGAAACGCTGGTCGAGGCAGGCTATTCGCCGGAGATGGCCTACTTCGAGTGCTTGCACGAGTTGAAACTGATTGTCGATCTGATGAACGAGGCGGGCATCAGCGGGATGCGCTTCTCGATATCGGAGACCGCCAAGTGGGGCGACGTCTCCGTCGGCCCGAAGATTATCGACGCCAGCGTGAAGAAGCGCATGAAGTCGGCGTTGAAGGACATTCAGAGCGGCAAGTTCGCCAGGGAATGGGTCCGGGAATACCAGGGCGGCTACAAGCGCTACAACGCGCTGCTCAAAAAGGGCGCCAATCATCCCATTGAAAAGGTCGGCGCCCGACTCCGCGGGTTGATGCCCTGGATGCAGAAAAAGAACATCAAGGGCGCCCAGGCCGCTTATTGAGTGGTGGCGTGTAGCCGAGCCGCCGATTGCAAATCTACTGGGAGCGCCGGCAACCTGCCGGCATGTGGTTTCGCCTTTATGGCGCGAATTCGCCGGCAGGATGCCGGCGCTCCCAGCCCTTCCGCGACCACTCAGCAGGGCGTTTACGCAACGGCCGCAACCGTTTCGGTTCCCCGGTGTTTGCCTGGGTGTCGAACCGCATCCGGCATATGACCTGGCGCCCGAAATCTTTACAAAGGCTTGCGGTGGCGGCCGTCGTGCTTGCCTCCCTGGCCGCGACCGCCGCCGCAAAGCCAAACCCTTACGAAAAGATTCCCGGGCGCAACGTGTTCAACCTCCTGCCGATACCGGACAAACCGACCGGAGAAGTTCCGCCGCCTCCGCGCCGGACGCCTGCGAAGATCTTCATCACCGGCCTGGTGGAACTGGGCGGTGTTTCAAAGGCGTTGGTCGAGATCAATGAGCCGGGCCAGCCCGTGCAACGTTCGATCCTCGCGGCCGGCGGCGCGGCGGGAGTTCTGGAGATCCTGAACGTCGACGTGCCGGGCGAGCAGGTTCGCGTGCGGATCCAAGGAGACGAGGAAACCCTGAGCATCGAGAAACCCAAGCCCACCACGGCCGCCGCACCCCTCCGGACCGCGCCAATGCCGCCAATGCCGCCAATGCCGCCACGGCCGCCCGCGGTCCTCCGCGGCTAACGGATATTTCATCCCTCGCATGAAACGCCCACAGCCTGTAGCCGCCGACGTGAGGAGGCGGACCCGTTCCCCCGCTCGGT
>CAZZAQ010000371.1:3059-3673 GCA_964652165.1 uncultured Bifidobacterium sp. | reverse complement strand
CCGGCTCCTCACGTCGGCGGCTACGGCGGGTGTGAAATACCCGGGCTAAAGGCGAGCCGCGAACTGCCGAAATTTGGTGTGGTGTTGGACTCCTGAATCAAGTATGTTGAGGCGTATGAAATCGGCTCGCTTGAGCTTAGTCCCGCTGGTGGTGCTGCTGGCGTTTGTCGCCACGCTCAGCCGCGCCAACGAGGACACCAAGTCCAACCCTTACGAGTCCATCGCCGCGCGCAATCCGTTTCAACTCAAGGATCCGCCGCCGGCGCTGGACCCGAATGAAGCGGTCAAGCCCACGCCGCCCATCCTGGCCACGGTGGAAGTCACGGGCGTCGTGAATTTGCTTTCCAAGAAGAAAGCACTGCTGGAAATAGTCCCCGGCCCTGGCAAGCCCCCCGAAAAGAAGACGCTCGAAGAAGGCGACCGCGTCGATACGGTGGAAGTGCTATTCATCGACGTGGACGAAGGGATGGTCAAAATCAACAATGGCGGCGTCATCACCAACATCGCGCTTAGGACACCCACCAAGGCCCCGGCCGGACCCGCCGGACCGTTCCCAGGCGTGCAGCCTGGTTTCCCGCCGCCGGTGCTCCAGCCCGGCACCACGGCCGGCTTTG
>CAZZAQ010000371.1:0-3049 GCA_964652165.1 uncultured Bifidobacterium sp. | reverse complement strand
TCTGCGTTCTGCGTTCTGCGTTCTGATTATGCGGTTTCCCGCCGCCGGTTCTAGCGCCCAACACCTCCGCCGGCTTTGTGCCTCCGACCATCAATCCGACGACGGGTTTACCGAACGCTTCCCCTTACGACCGGGGTAACGTCATGGTCGTCGGGGGCTCGCCTGCCCAGGGTACACCGAACTCTGCCGGCGTGATCGCCAAACCGTATGGAGCGTACGGCGCTGGGTCACCGGTTGGGGGTTCGCCAGCCTATGGCAGCTCGCCCGTTTATGGCGGTGCAAGCGGGGTGAACGTGACCGGCGGTGGCGAATTGCGGACGATTCCCAGCAGGCCAATCCGGACTACGCCTCAATCGACCACCCCGGCGGACCCAACTCATAACGATCCGGCTCAGCAGTACATCAACATGGCCATTCAGAAACAGCAGATGGAATCCAGAGGCAGGCCGATGCCGCCCCTGCCGCCGATCCCGGGTTTCGACCCGAACCAGTAGTGGCCACTTACGGCGCGGGCGGGGGCGGGGGGAGAGACCGTTGAACCGACGCGGCCGCTTGGGCGAGCGAGCCGCCGCGCGTGTCGGCCGTGCCGGCAATGGCGCCGGAAATATAGGCAGCGGCGGGCGACGTGCCGTTCACGCGCCAGGCCTGGCCGTTATAGCTGATGATGCTGGTGCCGGGCGCCATCACGTCCACAAAGTTGCCGCGATTGGCGTACGGCGCCAATCGGCCGGGCGCGTCGCCCGCGGTCACCGCGATCACCTCGGGGTACGCGGCCGGAAACGTCGGCGTCGTCACCGGCAGATTGCCCGCCGAGCCGATGAAGATTCGTCCCGACTCGCTTCCGGTTCGGATGACCTGATAGAGGTACGGCGTATCGCCTTCGCTGCCGAGGCTCAGGTTGATAATCTGGGCGCCTTGCTGCATCGCCCGGAAGATCCCCTCGGCGACTTCGTACGTGGTGGTGGACGGGTTGCTGCCGTAAACATCGACCGGCAGGATGCGCACTCGCGATGCGCCGCTGCCTTCATCGAACACGGAAATGCCGCGCAGAAGGGTCTCAAACATCGACGTGCCGTGGCTCGGACGATCGGGCGACAGCGCCGCCTCGCCGGCCACGGAGATGCTTGGAAGCAAAAAGCCGTCGAACGGGCCGCCCTGCCGCTGCACCGCCGTATCGATGAGCCCAATGATCAGCCCTTCGCCCTCCCTCACCGGCTGGAGCTTCAGATTGAGCGCGGCGGGCGCGCCGGTCCCTTCGGGAACAGGCGTGCCGGAGACGGGAAAATTCGGGTCGGTCGAGGCGACGTCTTCATTGTCGCGAAGCGCATCGCGGGCGGCGTTGGCGGCGTCCTCGCTTTCGAATTTGAGGCGGCCGGAGTGCAAGCCGCTGGACTTGCCGACAACCTTTGCGCCGAGTTTTTTGGCCAAATCCTCCACGCTCTTGCCGGCTTTCATTGTGACGATGAGTTCGTCGGGGATGGGCTTGGGTTTGCGCTCGCGGCGCACAAGCTGCGTGGCGTCCTTCTCGTGGGTGCGGAACACCAGCAGGCGCGGCGGACCGCCGTTGGTGCCGGGAAGCAAAACGCGGCCCAGGTCCCCGAGCAACAGGTCCAGCGCGCGATCCGTCGGGCGGTCCTTGAACTTGGTCGAAACGGCGCGTTTGGCGCCAGGCTCGAAATAAATCTGCCAGCCGGTGGCCTCCGAGATGTGCTCCAGAGTCTTCACGAGGTCCCACGTCGTGATGTCCGCGTCGATGGAGTTCTTGTCCTTGCGCCAGGTGAGGTGCTCGGCGGCGGGCGCGCCGGCCAGCAAGCCGGGCAGGAGCAGAAGTCCCCACAGCGCGCAACGCTTCCATGATGTACGACCCGGAATCATGCGAACGAAATATACTGCTTTTAAACAAACAGGCCAGCGAAACATTTCGCGGGACGTAACGGGTCCGGGACGGCTGGCGACGCGATGGACGGAGCGCCGCGCTCCCCTGCGGCGTGTTGCCTGTTTCCATCATCGCGCTGGATCGGAGTCCGGCGCTCCGCCCGTCATCACTGACTGATTACTGCGCGGCGGACTTTGCGCTTGCGACGCGCTTTTGGCATTTGCTACTAATCGCGCGCGACTATGGCAGCGATTGGCCGATTTCAAAAGGGCGACGAGATCTTTTACGCCAAGGTGGTGGATGGCGAATTGTTTCGATTGCACGGCGACGTTTTCGGGTCTCCGTCCTTCGACAAGAAGCCAACCCCGTGGAAAGGGCTGCGCACCCTGACACCGGTCAACCCATCGAAGGTCATCGCCGTCGGCTTGAACTACGCCGACCACGCGCGCGAGTCGGGCAAGCCGCTGCCCAAGGAGCCGCTCTTCTGGCTCAAGGCGCCCACCTCGCTCATCCCGGACGGCACGAAGGTCGAGGTGCCTTTCCCGGCTCACCGCACGGACTTCGAGGCGGAGCTGGCCATCGTCCTCGGCCGGCGCGTGCGCAACGTTACGGCCGCCGCCGCCGCCCGTTACATCTTCGGCTACACCGCGGCGCAGGACGTCAGCGACCGCACGATCCAGAACGCCGAGAGCCAGTGGGCGCGGGCGAAATCGTTCGACACGTTCACGCCGCTGGGGCCGTACGTGGAAACCAAGATCGACCCGCACGATCTGACCATCCAACTCTTCCAGAACGGCCAACTGCGCCAGAATTCGAACACCAACCAGCTCATCTTCGACTGCTACCACCTCGTCAGCTTCATCTCGACCAACATGACCCTGCTGCCGGGCGACGTGATCCTCACCGGCACCCCCAGCGGTGTTGGACCGATCGAAAGCGGGGACCGGCTGGAAGTGCGCATCCAGGGCCTGGCGCCGTTGGTCAATACCGTGAAGTAGGTGGCGCCAGTTCCCGCAGCAGACGCGCTCCTGACGGCTCAGGCCTATCTCAACCCGCCGGGGCGATGCTTTCCGGCTTGCCAGTCAGCACGTTTCATCTTGGGACGCGAGGAAGTTTGAGGAACGAGAATCCGGCGGGCCGCCGGATTCGGCACGCGGGCCGCGTGCGCTCCCC
>CAZZAQ010000370.1:226-5433 GCA_964652165.1 uncultured Bifidobacterium sp. | reverse complement strand
GATCCGCGAGTACCAACGAGCTGTATTTGCACGGATGCAATTGTCACAAAATCGTTATGAGCATGAAAAAGCTTCTGTCTCCTTCCGCGTGGTTTCTTCTCCTTTCTGTCATCGCGACGCCCCCCGCCGCGGTGCGAGCGTCGGACGACGTCATGATCACCGAATTCATGGCCGAGAACGACGGGACGGTCGAGGATGAAGACGGCGACACGCCGGACTGGATCGAGATCTACAACGCCGGCACGAACGGCGTGAACCTCAACGGATGGTACCTCACGGACACCGCGGGGAACCTCACCCGCTGGCGCTTCCCGGCGACGAACCTGCCCGTAAATTCATTCCTGCTCGTCTTTGCATCGAACAAGGACCGCCGCACCCCCGGGCAACCGTTGCACACCAACTTCAAGCTGGATAACGACGCGGGTTACGTCGCCCTGGTCAAGCCTGACGGATCCACCGTCCAGTCCGCCTTCGGCAGTTACGGCCAGCAAGTCTCCGGCGTCTCCTACGGCCTGCCGGTCACGCGCACGATCACGACGCTAATCTCGAATGGCTCACCGGCCCGGTTCACCGTGCCGCTAAACGATTCGCTGGGCACAACGTGGACAGGCACAGGCTTCGACGATAGCTCGTGGGCAGCGTTGGTGAACGCAGTCGGCTTCGAAGGCGGCGGGACGCCCTCCGCCGGCGGCGTGCAACTGGCCGATTCGGTGACCGAATTCAGCGGCACGCAGGGCCAGGCCAACTGGTTTTACGGTTACTGGGACAAGAAAGCCGATGCCAACGGGACGTACGAGGCAGCGGACTTCACCGAATTTCAGCGCGGCACCGGGAACACCCTTGCCCTCACGAACTACTGGGACGGCACGAAATGGGATTGGCCGGCCGGCAATCCACCGTGGACCGAACTCACCAGCACCGGTGGCCATCCGTCGGGCGAGAGCGGCAATCCGACGCTGGCCGTCCACTGGGCCGTGCGCCGTTACGTGAGCGAGATGAACGGCCCGCTGCGCCTCTCGGGCACGCTGGCGTGCAGCGGTCAGGGCGGCACTTGCGGCGATGGTGTGATCGGACGGATCATCGTCGATGGCACCGAGGTGTGGCAGCAGACGGCGTTCAACTTCAGCGTCGGCTACTCGATTCTCGTCAGCGCCAGCGTCGGATCGAAGATTGATTTCGTGATCGATTCCGGCGTGGCCCAAAACGACTTCTGTGACGCCACGACCTTCACCGCGACCGTCCGCACGGCGGGCGACCTGGCGGTCGTGGCGGATTCCACCGGCGACTGGTCGTTCTCGGGCGCGCAGGGAGAGGGAAACTGGTTTTACGGCCTGTACAACCGCTCCATCGACAACAATACCACGTACGAGTCCACCAACTTCATCGCCTTCCCGAGTGGGACCGGACCGCACAGCACGGCCAACTTTTGGAACGGCGCGGCTTGGCAATGGTTCGATGGCGACCCGCCGTTCGACATGCTCGGGCAGTCGGAAGTGCTTCCGAGCATTTTCCCGACTGGCAACACCAACGGCCAGGAGCACCGCATCGTGCGCCGATGGGTCAGCGAGGTCAGCGGGGCCGTCGTGATCGACTGGCACGTTTCAAAGAAGGAACTGGGCGGCGGCGGCATCACCGCGACACTCTTCCAAAATAACGTTAACCGCTTCTCGACTACAGTGGCCGCGACGGATTTTGCCGGCACTACCCGCGCCACCACTCTGACGGTTGCCGCCGGAGACACGCTCGATTTCATCATCGAGCCGGGCGCGGACATGCAGAACGACCTGACGTTTTTCAACGCCACGATCTACGCGGCCACGAGCCTCTCGAACCAATTCGCCAGCGACGTGGGCGCGCTCATGACCAACATCAACTCGTCCGCCTACCTCCGCATTCCCTTCACGGTCGCCGACCCGACGGTGATCGATTCGCTGAGGCTCCTGGTGAAGTCCGACGACGGTTTCGTCGCCTACCTGAATGGCTTTCAGGTCGCGGCGGTCAACGCGCCCGAGACGCCGGCATGGAATTCCGCCGCGAACAGCTCGCGCGGCGACGCGACCGCGGTGCAGGGCGAGCAATTCAGTCTCGACTCGCTGCGGGACCTGCTGGTGATGGGGTCGAACGTGCTGGCGCTCCACGGCCTCAACGCCAGCGCCGCCGATCAGGATTTCCTGCTTGGCGTGGAATTGCTCGCGGGCATTGCAACGGTCAACCCCGCCGGCCCGCGTTATTTCTCCGGCCCCACCCCCGGTTCGATCAACGGACCGGGCACGACGATCCTCGGGCCGCTCATTGCGAACGTCGATCACGTGCCGCGTGAACCGGCCGACACCGAGGACCTCTACGTCACCGCAAAGGTGGCGCCAACGTTCAACCCGGTCGGCGATGTTCGGCTCTTCTACCGCGTCATGTTCGGCGCGGAGTCGAGCCTCGTGATGCGCGATGACGGATTGAACGGCGACGGGCTCCCGGGGGACGGCCTGTACGGCGCGGTGATCCCAAACTCCGCCTACACCAGCGGCCAGATGGTGCGCTACTACATCACCGCGACCGACGCCTCGAACCTCATGACCCGCCTGCCGCCCATTGGCGACACGAACAACTCGCCATTGTACCTCGGCACCGTGGTGAAAGACCCCTCTCTGACCAATCCATTGCCGGTGCTCCACTGGTTCATCCAGAGTCTCAACGGCATCGACGGCAGCAGCACCGCCAGCGCCAAGGCCCAGTTGCACTTCCTGGGACAATTCTACGACAATATCACTTTCAGCCGCCACGGCCAGTCCAGCGGCGGCTTCCGCATGAAGAGCTACAACGTGGACTTCAACCCCGGTCACCTCTTTCGCTATGCCGAAGGCAAGGCGCGCGTGGACGACATCAATCTCCTCCAGACTTACTCCGACAAGTCGCACATGAGAAATATCCTGGCTTACGGGATGCACGGAGACACCGGATGGCGGTCGCCCACGCACTTTGTCGTGCCGGTGCGCGTCCAGTCCAACAACGTGTTCCACGGCATCATGAACATTGTCGAAAAGGGCGACGGCAATTACGTCAAGCGCATCGGGCGCGATGTCAACGGCGCCTTCTACAAGATTTACGCCGAGAACGCCGGCGCCGTCGGAACTGCCGAGAAAAAAACGCGCCGCTACGAAGACAAGTCCGACCTCCAGGCGCTGGTCAACGCCACAACCGCCGTGGACTCTCCGGCGCGCCGCGTCTTCCTTTACGACAACGTGGACCTCTCCGAAGTGATCGACTACCTGTCGGCGATGGCGCTGAGTCACAACCACGACTGCTGCCACAAGAACTACTACTACTACCGCGACACCGAAGGCGATGGCGAATGGGAAATGATGCCCTGGGACGTGGACCTCTCGTTCGGACGGAATTGGCAATCGGGCGAGACCTATTGGGATGACCGGACTTACACGAACAACCGGGTGATCATCGGCGGTGAAAATTGCACGCTGATCAACGCCATGTGCGGCCTCTCGGGGAGCCCATCCACTGGCACGCCTCCCATCCGCGGGATGATGCTCCGCCGCTTTCGGACGCTGATGGACACACTGCTCCAGAGCAATGGCGTCCCCCTGAGCGAGCGGCGCATCGAGCGGCGCATGGACGAACTGCTCGCCTTGCACGCGCCAGACGCCGCGCTCACGCTGGCCAAGTGGGGATCGTGGGGATTTGGGACGCAAGGCGTCTTCCTCGTCAGCAGCCCTCTTTACAAGAGCATCACCCAGGCGGCCACCGAGATTACGAACCTCCACTTGCCGCCGCGGCGGGCTCTGCTGTTCGCAAAGTCTTCGACGGTCGCCAGCGCCAACGAGCTGCCGGATGCGCAGCCGGCGAATATCAACATCACGATTGGCGCAGTCGAGTTCAAACCCAGCTCGGGCAATCAGGCTGAGGAATACATCCAACTCCTCAACACCAACAGCATTTTCGTGGACATCTCCGGCTGGAAGCTCACCGGCGCCGTGGACCACGTGTTCCAGGGCGGTGTGGTCATTCCTCCTCTTGGCCCAAGCAACACTCTCTATGTTGTTCCGAACAAGAAGGCCTTCCGCAACCGCGCGACCGGCCCGCGCGGCGGCCAGCAGCTTTACGTCGAAGGACCCTACAAGGGCCAGCTTTCCGCTCGCGGCGAAACCATCGTGCTCCTCGACACCGTCGGCCGTGTGGTGACCACGAACCTCTACCCCGGCGCGCCCAGCGGCCCGCAACAATGGCTGCGCATTACGGAAATCATGTATCATCCGGCCGCGCCGCCCTCCGGCAGCCTGTTCGAAGCCGAGGACTACGAATACATCGAACTGCGCAACACCGGGCCGACGAATATCAGCCTGGTGGGCGTTCACTTCACCAGCGGCATCGACTTCACGTTCACCGGCAGCGCCGTGACGGAGCTTGCTCCGAGCGGCTACGTCCTGGTCGTGCGCAACCTCGCCGCCTTCACCTCGCGCTACGGCGCCAACCCGAACGTGGCCGGCGCCTACGTGGGCATTCTCGACAACGGCGGCGAAACCCTTCGCCTCGATGACGCAGTCGGCGAGAAAATCCTCGATTTCCGATACGAGAACAACTGGTATCCGGTGACCGACGGCCCAGGCGCGTCGCTCGTTTTCATCGACCCGGCCGCCGACTGGAAGACCTGGGGCCTCAAGGAAAGCTGGCGCCCGAGCGCTTACGATCTCGGCTCGCCCGCCTCGACCGATCCGCCGACAAACTCCTACCTCCCGATTCTCGTCAACGAAGTGCTCAGCCACTCCGATCCGCCGCTGAAGGACGCCATCGAGCTGTTTAACCCAAACGGCGTTGCCGTCAACATCGGCGGCTGGTTCATCAGCGACGACCTCGGCACGCCGCGCAAGTTCCGCGTGCCGAACGGCATCAGCGTGCCCGCGGGCGGCTTCGTGTCGTTCGACGAGACGCAGTTCAATCCCACGCCCGGCACCCCGCCCAGCTTCGCGTTCAGTTCCCTGGGCGATGAGGCGTACGTTTTCTCCGGCAACGGCACGAACATTACCGGCTGGTTCCAGGGCGAGCGTTTCGGAGCGGCCGAGAACAACGTCTCCTTCGGCCGCTACACCAACAGCCAGACCAATGTGCATTTCGTGGCGATGAGCACAACCAATTTTGGCACGCCCAACGCGCTCCCCAAAGTCGGCCCGGTCGTCGTCAGCGAGATCCAGTATCACCCG
>CAZZAQ010000370.1:0-216 GCA_964652165.1 uncultured Bifidobacterium sp. | reverse complement strand
CGATTTTCGGCGACAACTCGCAGGACGAATTCATCGAGCTGGCGAACATCAGCGGCGCGCCCCTCCCGCTCTTCGATCCGTCCCACCCCACCAACACCTGGCGCGTGCGGGGCGGGGTCAGTTTCAACTTCCCGACGAATGTGACGCTGCCGATGGACGGCTACGTGGTGCTCATCAGCTTTTATCCGAGCAACACGGCCGCCGCCGACCTGTTCC
>CAZZAQ010000369.1:0-5444 GCA_964652165.1 uncultured Bifidobacterium sp. | reverse complement strand
CCCGACACCCCGCTGAAGCGGGGTGCTAATGAGAGGGGACTGCCGCGGCGAGAACTGTGTGAAATATTCGGGCTAACCCGGAGCCCTCTCCCGTCGGGTCACTTAAAATGCGTCCGCACGGCGGCGGCGAGCGCTTCAGTGTAGGCGGGGACCGCGGCGGGCTTGAGGTGCGTGGCGCCGGTAATCTGTTCATCCGGCAGCGTGGCCGGCAGTTCCCACAGCGCGGCGTCGGCTTGGAGCCACGCGCTCCAATCGCGGAGCATCTGGTCGCGGAGCGCCGGGTATTTCGTCCCGGCGAATTTCGCCGGAACCGGCGTGATGCCGACGAGAAGTTTCGTCTTCGGCGGGACGGCGGCGCGGAAGTCGCGGCTTAACTTTTCCAGCGTCGCACTCAGGCGGTACTCGGCGTTGCCTGTCGCCGAATTCGTGCCGGGATCGATGGCGCCGCCGACGCGCGCGGACATGAAACGTTCGAGGTCCGTGGTGAATCCGTAGAGACGGCCGAAGCTGTTGGTGAACGGCGTCGGCAGCGCGCGGCTCAGAAGGCGGCCCTGGAATACATCGACGCCGGAGAGGGCATTCAAGCGTCCGGCGAAGGTGCCGGTCCGGTGATGGTCCGTGCCGGCCAGGTAGTGGGTCAGCACGGCCAGCGGATACGGTTCGGAACCGGCGCGACGCAGCGCCTCCGGGTGCATGAGCAGCACGACGGCGCGCGGCTGGCCAGGATTTGCCTGCGTGAACTCGCGCAGCAACCGCGCGTGCACCCCGAGATCCAGGAAGCTGATCGTTCCGAGGTTTAGCGCGCGCCGGCCCAGGGCGTCGCCGAGCTGGCGGGCGTTCACGTTCATGAGGCAGGAAGAGTCGCCGAGGAGGAGGACTTCGGCGCCGCTGCGCGCGCGGCTCGATTCGGCCTGGTGAATGAGGATGGTGCGGTCCACATCGAGCGCCGGGCGCGGCGCGGGGAGCAGGCCGAAGCGCGCGCCCGCCTGCATCACCAGCGCAAAGAGCAGGACGGGCACGAGCGGCGCGGCCACGAGTTGCAGCAACTCTCGCGGCGCAAACTCGACGGTGTGGCTTTTCATCTTTGAGTTCTTTGGGTTCTTTCGCGGTTCAAAACTGAAAGTAAATGAACGGTGCCTTCTCGCGATTCCAGAAGACCAGAATGCCAACGAGCAAGGCGCTTTGCAGCAGCGCTCTTGCCCAGCCGGCGAGGGAGAGGGGCGCCAGGCGGTTCTTCGCGCGGACCTGCCACAGTTCCATCGCCACCAGCGGCGCGGCGAACGCGGCGAGACTCAACGCGAAGCTGCCTAGCCACGGCGGCGCGGAGGGATTCGCCAGCGCTTTTGTCATCGCGACGACCTGATGCCACGAGCCGGCGCGAAAGAGGAGCCAGCCGTAGAAGACGATGAGCATGGTCGCAAGCCAGCTCGCCAAACGGCGCAGGGGACGGGGCGTGTTGCGTGTTGCGTGTTGCGTGCTGAAGACGCGCTCGGCCACGAGACCGGCGCCGTGCCAGGCGCCCCAGAGGACGAAGTTCCACGCCGCGCCGTGCCAGAGCCCGCCCAGAAGCATCGTGAGCAAAACGTTCACGCACGCGCGCCCAGGTCCGCGGCGGTTGCCGCCGAGGCTGATGTAGAGGTAATCCCGCAGCCACGTCGAAAAGCTGATGTGCCAGCGGCGCCAGAATTCGCGCAGGCTCGCGGCGGCGTAGGGCAGGTCGAAGTTCCACATGATGTCGAAGCCCAGCACCCGCGCCGAGCCTCGGGCGATGTCCGAGTAGCCGGAGAAGTCGCAGTAAATTTGCAGACCGAACGCCACCGTGCCGAGCGCGACCGCGGCCGCGCCGGGCGGCGCATCGTGGAACACCATATCGACGAGCGGCGCGACGCTGTCCGCGACCACGACCTTCTTGAACATGCCCCAAACCATCAGCCAGATGCCTTCCTCGAGCATCGGCCGGGTGATGACCAGCGCGCGCTCGAATTGCGGGAGCAGGTGCGAGGCCCGTTCGATCGGGCCGGCGACGAGTTGCGGGAAGAACGAGACGAACGCCAGAAAATTGATGAAATTGCGGGTCGCCCGGATGTGCCCGCGATAAACGTCGAACGCGTAGCTCATCGACTGAAAAGTGTAGAACGAAATGCCGACGGGCAGGATGACGTTAAGCGTGCCGGTGTGGAACGGCACTCCAAGCTTCGCGAGGAGGAGCGTCAAGGATTCGACGAAGAAGTTGCAGTACTTGAAAAAGCCGAGGATGCCGAGGTTAACCAGGATGCTGCCGGCGAGCAGTGCTTTGCGCCCCTGGGAAGTCTGGAGGCGCGCGATGCCGTAGCCGACCGCCCAGTCGAACGCGCTCGAAAAAAACAACAGCCCGAGGAATTTCCAGTTCCACCAGCCGTAGAACAGGTAGCTTGCGGCGACGATCAGGAGATTGCGCGCGGTCAGGCTGTTGCGCGCCAGCCAGTAGAGCAATAGAAACGCGGCGAAGAACTGGAGGAAAATGCCCGAGTTAAACAGCATGGCGGCGGGACTCGAGGCGCCTGGGGCGATCGGCGGGCATTGGTAATCCCTCAGTGAAGGCCGGTGGGGCGAGCGTCCCCGCGAGCCGGAGCCAAGAAACGCTGAGTAATCAAGCGGCTCGCGAGTACGCTCGCCCCACCTGACTGAGGGATTACGGGCATTGTTTGACCCATCTTCAATTTCTGGTAGTCTTGACTTACGCTCCCGAGCAAAACCAGTTCAATTAGACGCGCGCCATCCACGCGGCTGGCCGCGTTCACCCTCATCGAGCTGCTGGTCGTGGTCGCCATCATTGCCATCCTGGCCAGCCTGCTGCTGCCGGCGCTGGCCCGCGCCAAGGAGAAGGCCAAAGCCGCGCAATGCCTGAACAACCTGCACCAGATCGGCGTGGCGACGTTCATTTACGCGGGAGATTTCGAAGGCCGGATGATGCTCGAGTCGTTTAGCCCGGGAGACACCAACTTGTCGTGGGGCAGCTTGCTCGCGACGAATACCGATGCGGCGGCGCCCGCCACGTTCGTCTGCCCGTCCTACAAGCCGTTTCAATTCTTGAACTGGCACACCATTTACGGCATCCGGCGCGACCCGCCATCCAATTGCGTCAGCGGGCCGGGCCGCGTGTTCTTCCAACTGGAGTGCGTCGAGCGGCCGGTGGATTACCTGCACGTCGCGGACACGACGAGCCAGGGGGATGGCGGCTACAAGGCCTACCAGTTTCACGAATTTCGCGTGTCCAGTCCGCTCCGGAAGGTTCACGCGCGGCACTCGGGCCGGGCCAACGGGCTGTACCTCGACGGCCACGTCGCCCCGGCCGCCCGCGCGGAACTCGACAGCTACGGCTACCCGGTCGAATACGGGCAGGACGTAGAGCCAGGTTACTTCCCGTAATACTGAAATCCGTGCTCGGCAAGGAAGGCTTCGCGCGGCGCCGTGATGCGGACCCTGCGGCGGGTGAATGGATCGTCATAGCCCAACTCCACGGCGCGCAAGCCGAGCCACCCGCCCTTGGCCTTCGGCGTGTATTTGTGTTGCGTAGCTGCGACAGTGAGGTCGCGGGACTGGGCCGCAGGAGATTGAGCGGCGGCTTCGTTTTCGTTGACGCTCGAGAATGCCACCTGCGACCTCACGGTCGCAGCTACGCTAGACGGAGTCGTCGGCGCGCCCGGAGGTTGGCTGTAAAGCTCGTCCCCGACAATCGGGAGCCCGGACTCCGCAAGATGGATCCGGATCTGGTGCGTGCGGCCGGTGACGGGGCGGGCCTCGATCAGCGACAGGCCGGCGCGCGTGGCCAGCAGTTTGAACTGCGTCTCCGCCTCCTTGCCCGCGCGCGCATCGACGCGCATCCGGCCGACCTGCCGTGGATCGGGCGCGAGCTTGACGCGGCAAGTCCACTCGCGTTCCGCCGGTTCACCGTGCGCGACAGCCAGGTAAACCTTGTTCATCCGACGCGACTCGAACAGATCGCCAAACGTGTCGAGCGCCCCGCGGCTTTTGGCCAGGAGCAGAACGCCAGTGGTTTCCGCGTCGAGCCGGTGGACGTGGCGGAGGAAGCGGATGCCTCGTGAGCGCGCCCAAAATTGCCCGGCGGCAATCGACGAGACGAGAGCGGCTTGCAGGTTGAGGTTCGTTTTCTGCCACGAGTAGGGAACCAGCATCCAGCCGCGCGGCTTGTCGATGGCGAGCACCGAGCGATCTTCGTGCAGGATTGCGATCCGAGTGCCGTCGCCGAGTTCGATGTCGGAGGTTTTGGGCACGGGCGCCTCGTGAGTCAAGTGGGCGGAGCAACTTTGCAGTGACGATTCCGTGCAAACGCCCCTCACCCCGGCCCTCTCCCCGTCGGACGGGGAGAGGGCCGGGGTGAGGGGCCGTTCAATTGAGGGATCACGATTTGGCCAGCTATCCCAGTACGTCAATTTGCCTCGCCGAAGAAGCTCGTGAGCACGCGGCGATCACGCTTCGTCGGGCGGCCGGCGCCTTTGGGGCGCAAGCCCACCGGCGCGGAGAATTTCTCCCGCGCCCTTTCATACTCGGACCGCGGCGTGAGGTCTTCGAGATACTTCGCGACGGCCTTGGCGCCGACGCGCCGCTCCAGAACCGCAAGTACCTTGACCGTCCGCGTGATTTCGCCGAGCAGAGCGTTGACGAGATCGTCGGGACGAAGCGCGCGGGAGGGTTTGACGGCCTGGCCGTTGACGCGGACGTGGCCGGCGTTGCACGCCCGGGCGGCGAGCGTCCGCGTCTTGAACAGGCGGACCGACCAAAGCCACCGGTCAACTCGCGTTGTCGCTGTCGGTTCCATGAGAACCGCCGCTGTGCGGCCCGTGACCGCCGGAGGGCTCGTGGGAAGGGCTGCTGGAATGGCCATGCGCGCCGGTATGGCCGCCGCCTCCACTGGCACCTCGTCCACGGCCACGACCGCCGCGCTGACGCCTGCGGTCGTCGGAAGGATTGCGATAAGCTTCGGCCGGCTCGCTCATGTCGCGCGGTTCGTGCGTATCGCGAGATTCGCGCGGCTCGCGCGGGACGTCCGGCCGGCGGGGGATCTGATCGGGCGGTCCGTGAAAGCGACGGACCACTTGGCGAAGCGCCTCGATCTCGCGCTCGTCGGCGGTTTTCTGGCGCTCGGCTTCCTCGATGAGTTCGAGCAGTTCGTCCATCGTCTCCGCGGCTTCGCGCAAGGCGCTGAGCGCCGATTCGACTTCTTCGAGCGCCTTGCGGATGCTGGCGGGCGCGGCGGGCTGGGCGGGCGGTGGCGGCGCCGGTTCCGGAGGCGCATCGCGCTGAGCGCGATGTTGCGGTGGCGCATGGCGCTCGCGCGACGGGCGAGCGGGCGGCTCGTCTCCCGACTTCTCGAAGGCTTCCGCCGGAGGTTCGGCCGCTGCCATTTCCTCGGGAGCTGGCGCGAAGAACGCCTCTTCTTCGGT
>CAZZAQ010000368.1:0-5454 GCA_964652165.1 uncultured Bifidobacterium sp. | reverse complement strand
GAACACCCGGCTGAAGCCGGGTGCTAATGAGAGTCAACCGCAAATGCCCTGAAGGTTTGTGAAATGTCCGGGTTAAAATGAAACCGTGACCCATCTCGTCGAACTCGACCTTGTAGAGAAATAACCGTGAGGATCCCGACGCACCGTCGGCGACAGCGAGGAAGGGCGCGGATGTCGTGCCAAGGCTGCTTTTCCTTTTGCCAAACGCCTCCCCGCCCGGCACGCTGCGGCCGTTCACACGGACGCACATTGAACACAACCTCGCGCAACCTTCGCACAGTATCCCCATGAACTGGTTCTACGCCCTTGGAGGTCAACAGCACGGCCCCGTGGACGACGGGCAATTGGACGCCCTCGCCGCCGCCGGCACCATCACCCCTGACACGCTCGTCTGGCGCGAGGGCCTGGCCAACTGGCAGCCGTTGCGCCAGGCGCGGCCGGCTTCCGGCGCCGCGCCCCCGATGGCGGCGCCGCCCGTGATGGCCCCCGCCGGCGCAGCCCAGCCCCTCGGGGCGGACGAGATCCAGTGCGTCGAGTGCGGGAACCGCTTTCCCAAGGACAGCGCGATGCAGTACGGCGCCGCCTGGGTCTGCGCCGGCTGCAAGCCCCGCTTCATCCAGAAACTGCGCGAAGGCGCCGCCACCGGCGGGGCGCTCACGGCGCAGAGCGGCGTCTACATCGATCCCGAGACCCTGGTTTCCCAGGCCCTGTCGCGCGGACCTGCCGTCGAGATCGGCTCGTGCATCGGCCGGGCCTGGGAGTTGATGAAGGCCAATTTCTGGCTGCTCGTCGGGGCGACGCTAGTCAATGGGCTTTGCCAGGGCGCAGCCAGCAGCATTCCGGTCCTCGGCTATTGCACCGGCCCGGTGCTCCAGGGGCCATTGCTGGGCGGGCTTTACCTGCTCTATTTGAAACTGGCGAATGGCGAGGAAGGGATGTTTGGCGACGCGTTCTCAGGCTTCTCGAATTTCGTCCAACTCATGCTGGCGAGCGTCGTCGGGACGCTGCTCATTTACGTGTGGTTTGTGCCCGGCGCGATCTGCCTGTTCATCGGCGCCGGGAACAACAACGAAACGATGCAGATCGTCGGCGTCGCCCTGGCGGTCCTTGGCCTGCCTTTCGCCCTCTACCTCGGGGTTGCCTGGTGCTTCAGCTACCTGCTGATCATGGATCGAAAGTACGACTTCTGGACCGCCTTCAAAGTCAGCCGGAGAGTCGTCCACCGTTGTTGGTGGGGAATGTTCGGCCTGTGGATTGTCCTCGGCTTGATCCAAATCGTCGGCCTCCTCGCCTTGTGCCTCGGCATCTTCGTGACGATTACGCTCTTGTACGGCGGAATCATCTACGCCTATAACGACATTTTCCACGGCCGGAAACCGGCCGTTTGAACCGCGCCCGCACCGGCCGTCCAGAATGCTGCAGCATGAACAGCACCGATACGAGACCTGCCCATGAACGTGGTAGGGCCGACCTGCAGGTCGGCCTGGACGCGCGGCAGCGCGTCCCTACCGCGGTTCAGGGGTTCAATGCGCGAAGATTGGCTTGGGAGAAATCTCTCCCGCAACCCGTTCTTGAGAATGGGCCGGGAAGGCGTATGTCCCGGCACTTGCCGCTCTGGATCGGTCTTGCTTTCGTGGTCTTTACGTTTGGCGCGCAGCTCGCCGTCCGCTGGCAGATTCCCTTTCCAAAGTGCCTGTTGCGCAAGTTCACCGGCATTCCGTGCCCCACTTGCGGTTGCACCCGCAGCCTGTTGGCGTGGTCGAACCTCGATTTGTCCGCCGCCTTCCGGTTCAACCCACTGTTCTTCGTCCTTTGCCTCGGGCTGCTGGCCTGGTTCGGCCTGTGGTGCGTCGAGCGGCTCACCGGCCACGCGTGGCTCGAGCGCTGGGGCGTCCAGGTCCGCCGTGGTCCAGTCTGGAAGGTCTTCATCGCGCTGGCTGTGGTCAACTGGCTTTACCTATGGCTGAAGCTGCCCCGATAGATGGCGCACGTTGCTCTCGCCACCGAACCGGCTCGCGGGGACGCTCGCCCCACCTGGAAGCTGCCGCGATAGCCGGCGCGCGCTGTTCTTGCCTGCGATGACCTCGGGAGTTGCCGCCGCCTGTCCGAAATGCCGCAGCGCCCTCCCCGGCGCCATGTGCAACACGCCCGCGCCCGTCCGTTGTCCCGCGTGCGACGCGATCATCCAGGTAGAAATTTTTCCCGCGTACTTCCAGCCTGCCACCGCGGGGCAATCCGCCGAACCCATCGTCGAGGAAGGTGTCTCCAGTTGCTTCTATCACGAGCAGAAAAAGGCCGTGACCCACTGCGACGCCTGCGGCCGCTTTCTCTGCGCGCTGTGCGACGTCGAGTTCAACGGCCAGCACGTCTGTCCCGCCTGCCTCCAATGCGGCAAGCAAAAAGGCCGGCTGCCGCACTTGGAATCGTCGCGCGCGGTCTGGGACAGCGCCGCGCTGTTCATCTGTCTGGCGCCGCTGCTCCTCTTCCCGGTCGTCATCGGGACCGCGCCTATCGCCATCGGGGTCGCGATCTTCTCCTTCTTCAAGCCCGGCAGCATTATTCCCCGCACCCGCATCCGCGCCTGGCTGGCCATTGTGCTCAGCCTGCTCGAAATCGCACTGTGGGTAGGGTGGGTAGTTATCTTTTTCTACGCTGACTGATGCCCGACCCCACGCCCAAACCCCAAACGCCGCCGGTTTACAAAAAGCTGCCCGGCAAAGGAACCAGCTTCCTCGAGCGAATCAGCCTCTACCTCGCGCCCGACCATTTGCTTTACGTCTCCAGCACCGGCTTCAGCGAATCCTACCGCCGTTTCTATTACCGCGACATCCACTCCGTCACCGTCCGCAAGACCGCCACCGGTCCGTTGTTCAACGCGCTCTGCGGCACGCTGCTCTTCTTGTGTCTGGTCGGGGCGCTCAGCACGGGCGGCGCGGCGGGCTGGATTGGCTGGGGCATTCCCGCCGCGCTCTGCGTCACGCTGCTCCTCATCAACGTCCTCCGCGGACCGACCTGTGTCTGCGATATTCACACCGCCGTCCAATCGCGCCGGCTCTACTCGGTCAACCGCCTGCGCCGGGCAGCGAGGTTCCTTGCCGTGCTCCGCCCCCTCCTGCTCGCCGCCCAGGGCGAACTCCCCCTTGACGAATTGCGTCTCCGCATCGACGCCGCCCGGCAAAACGCCTTCGCGAACGCCGCACCGCCCGTCATCGGCCAGACCTTCCGGTGAGCATAAAGGGGTTCTCAGAACTTTCCGATTCAATCTCCGGGCGCAACTGCCTATCCTCCCGACTGTGGCGAACAACGCGTTCACCAAACTGAAGAAACTCGGAGAGGCCGCGCATGCCTTCTTCCATGAGCGCGGCCTCGAGCGAGAGGACGCCACCCGCCAGCCCCGCCTGCTGCGCTTCGCGCACTTCTGGCTGCTCGTCGGAAAAAGCTTCGCTCGCAATCGCTGCCCCGTGCGCGCGTCGGCGCTGGCATTCTCCACGCTGCTCGCGCTCATCCCGATGCTAGCAGTCGTGTTCGGCATCGCGACCAGCATCCTCAAAGGCCAGGGCGAGGCGCCCGCGCGCATGCTGGTCGACAAGCTCGTCTTCGCCATCGCGCCCTACACCGGGTCAGCGGCAGGGCCAGAGGACGGCCAGACCGCGGAAGCCCGCAAGCTGGCCGATGCCAAGCGCGACGAAGCGGTGCAGAAAATCACTGAGTTCATCAGCAAAGCCCAAAGCGGGGCCGTGGGCGTCACGGGCATGATTGCCCTGGTCGTGGTCGCGCTCACGATGCTCATGCGCATCGAAGCGACGTTCAACGACATCTGGGGCGTCACCCGGGGGCGCTCGTGGTACACCCAAATCATCCTCTATTGGGCGGTGATATCACTCGGGCCGTTGCTATTGATTACCGCGCTCGCGTTGACGGGCGGGGAACAATTCCAGCAAACGAAGCAATGGCTGGCGCAGCTCCCGTTTGTCGGTAGCCTGACCCTCAAGTTTCTCCTGAAGTTCCTCCCGTTCGCCGTGCTGACGGTGATGTTCGCGATGTTTTACCAGCTCATGCCCAACACACGCGTGCGCCCGCAGGCGGCCATCGCGGGCGGCATCGTGGCCGGACTTTTGTGGCAGCTGAATAGTTGGCTCGGAGTCCTGTTCATCTCGCGCGTCACGTCGAACAACGCCATCTACGGCAGTGTCGGGATGATTCCGGTGATCATGATCGGACTTTACTTCGGCTGGCTCATCCTGCTGTTCGGGGCGCAAGTGGCTTACGCGTTCCAGAACCGGGAGGCCTACCTCGCCGAGAAACAGGCCGAGAGCGTGAACCAGCGGGGCCGTGAGCTGACGGCGCTGCGTATCGTGACGGCGGCCGGACGGCACTTCGAGGAGGGCCGGCCCGCCCCCAGCGTGAACCAATTTGCCGCCACACTCGGCGTGCCGACGAAGTTGGTGAGCCAGCTCCTTCAGGTCCTGTTGCGTGCCGGGTTGGTCGTCGAGACACACGATCGCGAAAGCGGCTACGCCCCGGCCCGGCCATTGAACCAAATCACAGTGCATGACGTCCTGCACGCGTTTCGCGCCGGGCAGGGCCAGGATTTCGCCGAGCGCGAACGGGCGGCGGATATGCCGGTGCTGAACGAGTTTGACCGCATCTGCCAGGCTGAGCATTCTGCCGCCGGTTCGGTGACGCTCCACGACCTGGTCGCTCGAACCAAGGGCGCCGCTTGATGTAGCTGCGACCGTGAGGTCGCGGGCTTGCGCGAAACCTGCCGCCCGCGACCTCACGGTCGCAGCTACACGGCAGAAACGAATCGAGGCGATATGGACGAAGCGAAGGCCAGCGACAGCACGGCAGGCACGATCGTCAACACGGCGCGCGGTCTCCTGGGCGCGGTGTTGGGAGGCGCGGCCGGTTATTTTGTCACGGGATGGCTCGCGCGGCAGGGCTTTTACGCGATGGCGTTGCCGGGAGTGGGCATTGGGCTGGGCGCCGGGCTGCTGGTCACGAAGCGTTGCCCGGGCGTAGCCATCGTTTGCGGACTTTTCGCCCTGGCGCTCGGCTTGTTCACGGAGTGGAAGAACTTTCCCTGGCCGCGCCCTCACGCCAGTTTCGGTTATTTCCTTCGTCACTTGGGAGATCTCAAGCCGCTGACACTCATCTTGATCGGCCTTGGCACGCTGGCGGGATACTGGTTTGCGCTGGGCGTCGGCGGCAAGCGGCCGCCCCGGGCCGTTTGAGCCTCGAGACTCCTGACGCGTTGGAAAGGCGTTGGCCCGGATAACTCAACCCGCCGTAGCCGCCGACGTGAGGAGGCGGATGAAACAAGCGAACGAACGAGTCCGCCTCCTCACGTCGGCGGCTACAGGCTGTGGGCGTTTCATGCGAGATGCGCCCGTCGTGAACGGGCGCAACTCGGCACACGCACCAGATCGAAGTGGGGCAGGCGACCGCGCCTGC